>JAKAQU010000207.1 GCA_021819535.1 Pseudomonadota bacterium
CGGGATGGCATCCGCCGTTGCGGATTCCGGTGTCGCCATCACTGTTGCCTCGATGGGTGCCTCCATCGGGGCTTCCGGGGCGGGCGCCGGTAAATTTGCCGTGGGTGAATTTGCCGTGGGTGAATTTGGCGCTGACAAATCCGGTTGGGGCGCGCCGGGCAGGGCCAGTTCCGGAAGCGTGTCATCGGCGGGGGCGGCCTTGCGCCGGCGAACCGTGGTTGGCGCGCGCCGGGTGCGGGCGCGGCGCTTCGGCGCCTCCTCCGGTGCCGGCTCGGCCGCGATCGGGGCTTCCACCACGCCAGGGTGATCGCCGATGGGGGCGATCTCGGGTGTCATCTCCGATGCTGCCTCTGGGGCGATTTCGGCCGCGGTGGCGTCGGCGGGTTCCGGCGCGACGGTCGGTATCTGGAGATCCGCGGGCAATGCGTGCTCCGGCGTGTCATTCTGGCTCGCCGCGTCCTCGTGCGCCGCGATCGCGGGCTCTTCCCCTGCCGCCGGCTCGGCCTCGGCGGCGGCTTGCGGGGCCGCTCCCTCCTCGCGGCGTTTGCTGCCGCCCCGGCGGCGGCGGCGGCGGCGGCGCTTGTGCTCTTCGCCCTCGGCGAGCTTGGCCCCGGCCGCCTTCTCGGAGACGGGCGTGTCGTCTTCCTCCGCTTCCGCAACGATGGTGAGTGCGGACGCCGATGCCGCCGGTGCCGCCGATGCTGCCGGTGCCGCCGATGTCACAAGCGTGGGCGCGGGCGCGGGGCGCGGCGGCACTTCCGCCTCGCTCGCGGCGCGCAGCCGTTCGAGGCGAATTTGCTCGCCGGTCAGGCTGGGGTCGATCTGGAAAGCGACCCGCAGGCCGAACCGTGCCTCGATTTCCGAGAGCATCTGTCGCTTGTGGTTGAGGACATAGAGCGCAACCGGTGCCGCGGCATGGACGGCGATTTCCGCGGCACGGCGCTTGGCGCCCTCCTCCTCGACGGCGCGGAGCACATGGATCGCCGCACTTTCAGTGCTGCGGACATGGCCGAGCCCGCCGCAATGCGGGCAGGGGATGAGGCTGGTCTCGGTGAGCGAGGGGCGAAGCCGCTGGCGGCTCATCTCGAGAAGGCCGAAATGGCTGATCGTGCCGACCTGGATGCGGGCGCGATCCTGGCGCAGCGCCTCCTTGAGCCGGCGCTCCACCTGGAGATTGTGCCGGCGCTGCTCCATATCGATGAAATCGATGACGATGAGGCCGGCGAGGTCGCGCAGCCGTAATTGCCGCGCCACTTCCTCGGCGGCTTCGAGATTGGTGCGAAGGGCGGTATCCTCGATGTCACGCTCGCGCGTCGCGCGGCCGGAATTGACATCGATCGCGACCAGCGCCTCCGCCTGGTTGATGACCAGATAGCCGCCGGAGCGAAGCTGCACGGTGGGGCTGAACACCGCTTCGAGCTGCGATTCGATATGGTGATGGGCGAAGAGCGGTGTGCCGCCATCCTGCCACGCGATCACCTTGCGCGCATGGCTCGGCATCAGAAGGCGCATCATTTCATGCGCGGCCCGCCAGCCCGCCTCGCCATCGACGATCACCTCCTCGATGTCGCGCGAATAGACATCCCTGATCGCGCGCTTGATGAGCGAGGCATCCTCATAGATCAGGCTCGGTGCGATCGAGGAAAGGGTGGTTTCACGGATTTCGTCCCAAAGCCGCAAAAGATACTCGCCATCGCGCTTGATTTCCGGCTTCGGACGATTGGCGCCGGCGGTGCGCACGATCATGCTCATCCCGTCCGGGATGCCGAGTTCGCTGATCACCTCCTTGAGGCGGCGGCGATCGGCGAGCGAGGTGATCTTGCGCGAAACCCCGCCGCCACGCGGCGAATTCGGCATCAAGACACAAAAACGGCCAGCGAGCGAGATATAGGTCGTGAGCGCCGCGCCTTTGCTGCCGCGCTCTTCCTTGACCACTTGGACCAGCATGATCTGGCGGCGGTGGATGACTTCCTGAATTTTGTATTGGCGCAGAAACCGCGGCAAGAGGCGAGGCTCGCGCCCCTCGTCGCCGGCATCGCCCTCACCACCGCCAAGGGTTTCCGGGGGCTCGCTCTCGGCCGCCTCGCTTTCCTCGGGCAGGGCGGCGGCGATGGCTGCCTCGGCGGCCTCCCCCTCCTGTCCCTCGCCTTGCGGGGCATCGGTTGCCTCGGTAGGGCCGGTCTCGGCCTCGGCCGAGGGGGCGGTCGAGAGGGCGGCCGGCGGCGGCGCGTCCTCGATCTCCTCCTCCTCGCGAGCGGCGGCGGCCTGCAGGGCGAGCAGCTTCTGGCGGTCGGCAACCGGGATTTGATAGTAATCGGGGTGGATTTCGCTGAAAGCGAGGAAGCCGTGGCGGTTGCCGCCATACTCGACGAAAGCGGCTTGGAGGCTCGGTTCGACCCGCACCACCTTGGCGAGATAGATATTGCCCTTGATTTGCTTGCGGGCGAGGGTTTCGACGTCGAAATCCTCGATACGGCTACCGTCGAGAACGACCACGCGGGTTTCTTCCGCGTGGGAGGCATCGATGAGGAGGCGTTTGGTCATGAGAGGGAAAACTCCGGTGCGGCGCCGGGAGCGCTGCTGTGGGCAAGCTCCACCGGCGACGGGGAAAGCGGGGAAAAGACGCGCGGCAGCCGCGTTTCCGCCGATCATGCCAAACCGGCGCGGCCTCAAGGGAGGCGCGGCCGGCATCGGCAATTCGGAAAAGGGGGAAAATCACGGTCGGACGAACGATCTCGCAACGATGAGCAGCGCGGCCGAAACATCGCCGGACGCCGCGGAAAGCCAGTGAAACCCGACTTTTTCGCCCGCCGGACACGCTGGGCACGAGGACCGAGCGGCCCCGGATCAGCGAACCGAGCAGGCGGGCATTGAGCCGGCCGGCGCCAGAAGGCGCGCGGTCCCCGACAGACGCTCGGCACAGGGGCAAATCACTGCCCCGCCATGCGCCCGCCTGGGCAGATGACACCATGGCGCAAACCCGGCCAGGCTGCAAGCCGTTCCGTCAATTCACCTTGGAAGGGTGGCATCCGCGCCCCCTTCATCGCGCCTGAGTGGCGCTGTGGAGTGCCCGCATCGCCGCGCGCATCTCCCGCGCCAGCGCGATGAGGGCCGGAATCTGGCCCGGGTTCGCGACTAGGGAGGCGATCAGGCGAAGATAGTCGATGCTGCCGCCGGCGCCGAAGGCCGCCTCGGCCGCCGGCGGCAGATCGCGCGCCGCCGGATCGGCGACGGCGCGGAAGACGGCGAAAGGAATGCCGCATCGCACCGCGGCCCGCGCGACGGCGCCGCTTTCCATATCGAGGGCCGCAGCCCCGGTTGCGGCGAAGAGCCGCGCTTTCTCGGTGCGCTTGCCGATGATCGCATCACTCGCGAGCAACGCCCCCGCATTCGCCCCGCCGAGTGCAGCGACCAGCGCCCGATCGGCCGCGAAGCATTCGCCGGCGAGCGTCAGCACCCTTTCCGGCACCACGATGGCACCCGCGACGAGGGCGGGATCGAGCCCGGCGCAGACCCCGAAGCTGATCAGGGCGGCACCGCCGCGCCCGGCGTCCACGCCGGCCGCTTCCGCGCCGATCACGACGCGGCCGAGTGTCCGAGCCACCCGCGCCTCGGCCCGCATCCCGACGACGAAAACAGCCCCGGCGAGGTCAGAAGCCGAAAGCGACACGGCGCTCATTGCTCTGCCGGAGCGAACTGAAACGGGTGAGGGCGAGCAGCGGAAAATACTGTTTATAGCCATGATAGCGGAGGTAGAAGACGCGCGGAAAACCGACCGCGTTATAGGGTTGCTCGACCCATTCGCCATTCTCCCGCTGGGCCTCGGTCAGCCAGCGAATGCCGCGCGCAACCGCCGGATGGTCGGTCTCGCCGGCCGCCATCAGGCCAAGGAGCGCCCAGGCGGTCTGCGATGGCGTGCTCTCCTTGTAGCGCCCAGGCGGCGCGCCGGCATAGGTTTCCTCGTCCTCGCCCCAGCCGCCATCGTCGCGCTGCGTCGCCAAGAGAAAGGCGACGGCGCGGCGGATCGCCGGGTCATCATGCGCCAAGCCCGCGGCGTTCAGCGCGCACAGCACCGACCAGGTGCCATAAATGTAATTCGTCCCCCAGCGCCCGAACCAGCTCCCGTCCTGTTCCTGTTCGGCACGCAGCCAGGCGATGGCGCGGGCGAGCACCGGATCGGCGGGCGCAGAGCCGGTTTGGGCGAGAAAGGAGACGCAGCGCGCGGTGACATCGGCGGTCGGCGGGTCGAGGAGCGCGCCGTGATCGGCGAACGGAATGTGGTTCAAAAACTGGTGATCATTGTCGGCATCGAACGCGCCCCAGCCGCCGCCCCGGCATTGGAGACCGATGATCCATTCGCGCGCGCGCGCGATCGCCTCCGCATGCGCCGGATCGCCATTGCGATGCAAAAGCATGCCGACGACGGCGGTATCATCGACATCGGGATAATGCGGATTGGCGTATTGAAAGGCCCAGCCGCCGGGCGGCACATTGGGCCGGGCCATCGCCCAGTCGCCGATGACATCGGTGATCTGGCGCTCGGCGAGCCAGGCGCAGGCGCTCTCCACGCGCGCGCGATGGCCTTCCCCGGCCTCGGCCAAAGCATGGCCGGCGAGCGCCGTGTCCCAGATCGGCGAGACACAGGGCTGGCAATAGGCGCGATCCTCGCCGATGACGAGGAGCTTTCGCACCGCTTGCCAGGCGATGGCGGCATCGGGATGGTCGGGCGGCAAGCCGAGTGCGTCGAACATCATCACGCTGTTGGCGATCGCCGGATAGATGGCGCCGAGACCATCCTCGCCATTGAGCCGCTCACGCACGAAGGCGACGGCGCGCTCGATCGAGCGGGCGCGAAACCCGGCCGGCACCAAGGGGTCGAGGACGCGGAGCAGGCGGTCGAGCCCCTTGAAAAACCGCCCCCAGGGCGAGCGATAGGGGCCGCGGATCCAATCCGTGATCGCCTCGGGCGGGGTTTTGAACAATTCCCGCACCCCGACGCCGCGCGGATTACGCGCCCGCGGCTTTTTCGCCATCAGAACGAGGAGCGGGACGATGACGGTGCGCGACCAATAGGAGACGCGCCAGAGATTGATCGGGAACCAGCGCGGCGCGATCATCAATTCGGCCGGCATCACCGGCACCGCGCGCCACGGCACCTCGCCGAAGAGGGCGAGCTGGGCGCGGGTGAAGACATTGGCCCGCTCCGCCCCGCCGGCGGCAAGGATGGCCTCGCGGGCGCGCCGCATGTGCAGAGCCTCCGGCGCATCGCCGATCGCCTTGAGCGCGAAATAGGCCTTCACGCTCGCCGAGAGATCGAAGCCGCCATCGTGAAACAGCGGCCAGCCGCCGTGATCGCCCTGGATTTCGCGGAGATAGCGGCCGATTTTTTGCTCCAATGCCGGCTCGATGCGGTCGAGATAATGTTCGAGCAGCACATATTCGGCCGGGATCGTCGCATCCGCCTCCAGCTCATAGACGAAATGCCCGTCCGGGTTCTGGCGGGCGATGAGCGCCTCGCCACCCGCCGCGATGGCGCGGGCCAGGCGCTCGGGCGGCAGGGAAATGAGATCACTGTCGCGCGGCATGGCGTGAAACCCTCTGGATGATCCTCTCGGCAGCGATCTCGCCGGACCTGATCGCACCTTCGATCGTCGCCGGCAAGCCGGTCGCGGTCCAGTCGCCGGCGAGGAAG
>JAKAQU010000208.1 GCA_021819535.1 Pseudomonadota bacterium
GGATCACCGGCATGGGTGAGATTGGGATCGGTGCCGCCGAAGAACACCGGCTTCGCGATGCGCCGGACGTCGGGATCCATCGCATGCACCTGGGTCGAGCGGATCGAGCCGAGAAACGCGACGATCGCCGGATCGTTGGCAAGGCGGTTGAACGCGGAGACGACGCCGGGATTGGTCGTCTGGTCATCCTCGATGACGAGCTTGAGCTTGCGCCCGAGCACGCCGCCGGCGGCATTGACCTCATCGACCGCCATTTCGGCGCCCCATTCGGCATAGCGTCCCGATTCGGCGGCAGCCCCGGTGAGTGGCGTCACCATGCCGATTTCGATCGGCGCCTCGTCCGCCCGCGCCGATGCGCCGGCAAGGGTGAGAAGGGCGGCGATGCCAGAGAGCAAGGCAGAAGCGCGCCGCCGCCGGCCACTCGCCACGCCCGAAACCGCCTGATCTCTGATCGCCGCCATGTTTTCCTCCGCACCCTTCATTGCCCACGCGCACCGCGCGGGGAGGAGATTTTCTCGATTGCCGCCTTTATCCCCCGCGGCATCGAGCCTGGCAAGCCGGTTCGGTCTTGTCATCCGGGATGTGGCGCGCGAACGTGATCCACCCGGCCGGGATGATGGCGGGGCGCAAGGAGGCGGCCATGCTGGAAAAGCTGAACCCGGGTATCATCGCGCGGGCCGAACCCGCGCCCATCGGCGCGGAGGCGGTGCCGGATGCACGTGGGATCAACCTCTTTCGCGCTGATCCGATGCTGGCGCGGCTGATGTCGCTTTATCTCCCCGCCGATCTCGTGGCTCATCTTCGCCCCCATTGCGATCGCCTCGGCGCGCTGGCGGGCGAGCGGCTCGATGATCTGGCCACCACCGCCGATCGCAATCCGCCGCGCCTGATCCATCGCACCCGCACCGGCGAGGATCGCCAAAGCATCGAAAAACACCCGAGCTATCGCGAGATGGAGCGGCTCGCTTTCGGCGAATTCGGCCTGGCCGCACTTTCCCATCGCGAAGGCGTATTCGGCTGGCCGCATCCGTTGCCGGCGGCGGCGAAATATGTCCTCACTTATCTCTTCGCCCAGGCCGAATTCGGGCTTCTCTGTCCCGTCAGCATGACCGACAGCCTGACGCGCACATTGCGCAAATTCGCCGACCCGGCTTTGGTAGAACGTTTTCTGCCGCGGCTTCTGAGCCAGGATCTGGATACGCTCGCGCAAGGGGCGATGTTCATGACCGAGCAGGGCGCGGGATCCGACGTCGGCGCGACGAGCGTGCGCGCGGCTGCCGAAAGCGACGGCACGTGGCGGCTTTTTGGCGATAAATGGTTTTGTTCGAACGCCGATGCCGATCTCGCGATGGTGCTGGCGCGGCCCGAGGGGGCGCCGGCCGGTACCAAGGGGCTTTCGCTCTTTCTTCTGCCGCGTACGCGCGGCGACGGCGCGCCCAACGCCTATCGCATCCTCCGGCTCAAGGACAAACTCGGAACACGCGACATGGCAAGCGGCGAAATCCGCCTTGAAGGGGCGGAGGCGTATCTGGTCGGTGAACCCGGCGCCGGCTTCCGCCAGATGACCGACATGATCAACAATTCCCGCCTCTCGAACGGCGTGCGCAGCGCCGGCATGATGCGCCGCGCGGTCACCGAGGCCTTGTTCGTCGCCCATCACCGCCGCGCCTTCGGCCGCCGCCTGATCGAGCTTCCGCTGATGCGGCGCCAGCTTTTGAAAATCCTCGTCCCCACCGAACAAGCCCGCAGCATGATGTTCACCACCGCCGAGGCGCTCTCCCGGGCGGATGCCGGCGAGGAGGGGGCCTATGCGCTTCTTCGCATCCTGACGCCTTTGCTCAAGTTCCGCGCCTGCCGCGATGCGAGGCGCGTCACTGGTGATGCGATGGAGGTGCGGGGCGGGGCCGGCTATATCGAGGAATGGCCTGAGCCGCGGCTGGTGCGCGATAGCCATCTCGGCTCGATCTGGGAGGGGACGAGCAATATCGTTGCGCTCGACGTCATGCGCGCGGCTCGGCGCGAGGGAGCGCTTGCGGCCTTGCAGCGCCATATCGCGGCGCAAATGGCGCAATCAGGGATGGACGCGCTCCGTGATCCGCTGGCCCGCGCGTCAGCACTCACCGAGCGGGCTATGGCGCCGGAGGGGGCCCATCTCGCCCGCAGCGCCGCCTCCGCGCTCTATCATGTGACCACCGCGAGCGCCCTCGCCTTTGAGGGGGCGGCGCTCGGCGAAACCACGCGCCTGACCCTTGCCCACCTCGTCCTCCGCCATCGCCTGTTGCCGCGGGATCCGCTGGCGGAAGAGGACGAGGTCGAGCGCGAAAATGCCGATCTCGCCGCCTTGCTCGTCGATCCCAGCCCATGAGTGTGATCTTGCGGCGCACAATAATCACGAATTTTTTATAGAAGGAGTGCGCGTAAGCAGTTGATTTCTTAACCATACATAAAAATAAAGAGAATAATATCATAAATACCGGTTGCGTCTCATGGATTGCCCGTGTAGGGCAGGGGCATGCGAGAGACCGGTATCACGCTCTCCCGCCTTCCCGCAGCCCGGGCGATCCTCGCGGGCGCGGCCTTGTTCGCGAGTGCTGCGACAAGTAGGGCGGTGGCGCAATCCGACGAAACCGCGATGGCCGTGCCGCGCTTGGCGCCGCTCGGCAGTGTCGAAACCGTTTTGCCGCAGCCGCTCGATCCCATCGAGGCGGATCGGCTTCGTGCCATTTTCGTGGCCCAGGCCGCGGACGATCTTGCCGCCGCGGAGCGGCTGATGGCAGCCCTCGGCCGGGATGGCGCGAGCGGCGAGGGGGGGGATGAAGCGGCCGACGATCAGCTTCGCGCCGATTTGCGCGGCTATATCCTCGCCGATCGCTATTTGCGTCCGGGCAGTCGGCCTGGCATGCCAGCGCTTGTGGCCTGGCTCGGGCGTCATTCGGCGCTCGCGGTGGCAGCCGACATCGCCGAACTCTGCCGCCACCGTGACCCGAATTGCCCGCTCGCCCGCCATGTGCCGGCCGCACCGAGCCTCGCCGCCCTTGCCGCGCCCGAGGATAGCGCGCCCGATCTCCCCGGTATCCAGCGCAACCCCGCGCTCGAGCGCGACATTCTGGCGCGGGCCGAGCGCGGCCACGTCGATTCCGCGCTGAGGCTGATCGTGCATACGCGCGGCCTCGCTCCGGATTATGGCGCCGTGCTGCGCGCGGAAGTCGCGCAGGCGATGTTTGCCGCCAATCACGACCATGCCGCCCGCGATCTCGCCGCGCGAGCGTTTCAGGATAGCGGCCATGAGGTCGCGCTCGGCGGGTTCGTCGCAGGACTTGCTTCCTGGCGGCTCGGGCGGCTCGATGACGCGATGCGATTTTTCGAGGCCGCGGCGGCGGCCAAGGTGGCAACACCCGGCCTCCGTGCCGCCGCGCGTTTCTGGGCGGCACGCGCCCATTTCGCCGAGAGCGATCCCGAAGGCGGCCATCATTGGCTCAGACGCGCGAGCGCCGAAGCTTACACGTTCTATGGCCTGCTCGCCCGCCGCCGGCTCGGCCTGACCGTCGTCACCACCGCCGATTTCGCCAGCGAAACCCTGGGCGAGGCTGATATCGACGCGGTCGCGGCGACGGCGGAGGGGAAGCGCGCCTTCGCGCTGCTGCAAGTCGGCCAGAGGCACTTCGCCAGCGCCGAATTGCGTCTGCTCGCCGCAAGGCCCGATACGTCCCGGGCTTTGCGCGGTGCGGTTCTGCGGGTTGCGCGCGAGGCGGGCCTTGCCCATCTCGCCGATGAAATCGCCGCCTCTCTTCATGGCGATGGCGCTCCGGGTGCCGAAAACCTGCCCCGGCTTGTGCCGCGCGGCGGGTTTCAGGTCGCGCCGGCGCTGATTTACGCGCTCGCCCGCATCGAATCGCATTTCGATCCCGCGGCCGTCTCTCCGGCCGGGGCGCGTGGCTTGATGCAGATCATGCCGATGACGGCGAGCTATCTCGCCAACGACCCTTCGCTTGCCGGGTCGCGGCAGAAGCGCTTGCACGATCCCGCCGTCAATCTCGATCTCGGCCAGCGCTATCTTCTCTATCTCGCCCGCCAGGACGTGGTCGGGGGTGATCTCCTGCGCCTTCTCGCAGCCTATAACGCAGGGCCCGGCAATGTCGGATCCTGGCAGGATTCGCTGCTAAATGATAACGACCCGCTGCTTTTCATCGAGGCGGTGCCGAGCCATGAGACGCGCGCCTTCGTCCGTCGCGCCCTCGCTTATGCCTGGCTCTATGCGGCGCGGCTCGGTGTTGCGCCGCCCGGGCTCGCGGCCTTGGCCGAGGGGCGCTTTCCACAGGTGCGAAGTTTCGATAATTTGACCGTGCAGGCCGAGGGGGCGCGTTCGCTTCTGCTCCACTGAGCGGTTTCCTCTGCTGTTTCGTGATACCCAACCGCGGAGGCCGATCATGGGGCGTATCGATGAGCAGAAACCCTTCATTCCCGTCAATATTGCCGTCCTCACCGTCTCGGACAGCCGCACGCTAGCCAATGACACGTCCGGCGATACGCTTGTCGCGCGTATCGAGGCGGACGGGCATCATCTCATCGCACGTGAGCTGGTGCGTGACGATGCGGCGCTGATCGCAGCGAAACTCACGGCCTGGATCGCCGCACCCGAGATCGACGTCGTCATTACCACCGGCGGCACCGGGCTTACCGGGCGCGACGTGACGCCGGAGGCGTTCGAGCGCGTGATCGAGAAGCGCATCGAGGGTTTCGGCGAATTGTTCCGCATGCTGAGCTACCAGAAAATCGGCACTTCGACGATGCAATCGCGCGCGGTCGGCGGGGTTGCGCGTGGTACCTATCTCTTTGCGCTTCCCGGGAGCCCGGGCGCGGTGAAGGATGGCTGGGACGAAATTCTGCGCTGGCAGCTCGATGCGCGGCATCGGCCGTGCAATCTCGTCGAGTTGATGCCGCGGCTGATGGAACATCTGGCCGCCGTGCCCGAGGCATGATCCGCCCCCCGCCCGGGCGCCGGGCCGATTACCGCTTCTTCGAGGAGATTACGACGCGCTGGCACGACAACGATGTTTACGGCCACGTAAACAATGTCGTTTATTATGCCTGGTTCGACACCGCGGTGAATGCGTTTCTGGTTCGCCGGGGCCTGCTGTCGCTCGCCGATAGCGCGGTCGTTGGCATCGTCGCCGAGAATGGCTGCCGCTATCATGCCTCGGTCAGTTTTCCCGAACGCATTGGCGTTGGTATGCGTGTCACCCATCTCGGCAACAGCGCGGTGCGTTATGAATTGGGTGTCTTCCGCGAGAACGAGGAGAGCGCGGCGGCGGAGGGATATTTCGTGCATGTCTATGTCGATCGCGTGACGATGCGCCCGGCGCCGATGCCGGGAACCGTACGTGCGGCGCTCAGCGATCTTCGCGTGGAAGCCTGAAGAAAAACGGAGGACGTTCATGGATCTCGGATTGCGCGGCAAGAATGCGATCGTGTGTGCGGCGAGCAAGGGGTTGGGGCGTGCCTCGGCCATGGCGCTGGCCCGCGAGGGGGTTTCGCTCGTCATCAATGCGCGGAGCGAGGTGGCACTGGCGGCGACGGC
Source organism: Pseudomonadota bacterium (assembly GCA_021819535.1). GTDB lineage: Bacteria > Pseudomonadota > Alphaproteobacteria > Acetobacterales > Acetobacteraceae > Acidibrevibacterium. Next base: position 5,579 of record JAKAQU010000208.1, read on the forward strand.
TGCGGAAATTCGCGCCGCGACCGGCGTCGAGGTGCGCACTGTTGCCGGGGACATCACCACCGAGATCGGAA
>JAKAQU010000209.1 GCA_021819535.1 Pseudomonadota bacterium
TCTCGAGGGCGTGATAGGCGACGGCCTCGATGCGATACGGCCCGACGATGGCGCCGATCGGCTTGCCGAGCTGAAACGGCGACCGCCCGGCATAGGCGCCGACATTGTCGAGGGCACGCATGCGCATGGCACGAATGCGGGAATAGTCATCGAAGGCGAGTTCGACGTCGAATACCCGCTCCGGTCCCTGCATGTCGCCGCCGGTCATGTTTTCCAGCCGATCCTCGATCAGACGCACCGGGGCGGCGAGCCGGCGGGCGAGATGGCCGACCAGCACGGCATGTTTGATGCCGCGCTTGACGCCGTAACTGCCGCCGACATCGATGTCGTGATGAACGCGGACGGCGTTGCCGGGAAGGCGGAGCGCGCGCGCGATCTGGTCGGGGAATTTCGGCATCTGGATCGAGGCCCAGACATCGAGGGTTTCTTCCGCCTCATCCCAACGCGCGGTGACGGCGAAGGTTTCGAGCGGCACCGTCGAACTCCGCCCCCAGGCGACGCGATAGGACAGGTGGTGCGCGGACGCGGCGAAAATCTCATCGACCGGACCCCAGACGAAGCGCCGCTCCAGCAACACGTTCGAGCCATGATCGGGATGCACGAGCGGCGCGTCAGGCCGCATCGCCGCCTCGCCATCGAGCACGAAGGGATGCGGCTCATAGGCGATCCGCACCAATTCGCGCGCATCCTCGGCAACCGCCCGGCTTTCGGCGATCACCGCCGCGACCCATTCGCCAACATAGCGCACGCACCCGATCGCGAGCGGATAGCGCCGTACGGCGGGCGCATCGACGCCGTTCATCAAGGGGTCGATCGCGGCAGCGAGCGCCTCCCCGGTGATCACCGCGCGGACGCCAGGGAGAGCGAGCGCCGCTTCGGTCTCGATCGCAACGATGCGCGCGGCCGGGTGCTCGGACAGCACGGGGACGACATGCAGCGTCCCCGGCAGCGCGAGATCGGCGGCGAAACGCCCGGCGCCAGTGACGAAGCGCCGATCCTCGCGCACCCGACGCTTATGGCCGACATAGCGGAACGGGCCGCGGAGCGGGGCGGTGCTCATGGTGCCTCGCGCTGATTGGTGCCGCGCCGCCGCTCAGCCGCGAGCAGGATCGCCTCGACGATCTGGCCATAGCCGGTGCAGCGGCAGAGATTGCCCGAAATCGCGGTGATGATGTCCGCCCGGCTCGGCGCGGGGTTGGTGGCGAGCAGGGCTTCCGCAGTCAGCACCATGCCCGGCGTGCAATAACCGCATTGCAGACCATGCGTTTCGCAGAAAGCATCCTGGACGATCGACATCTCGCCGGGGCGTGGGGCGACGCCCTCGATGGTGGTGATGGCGTGTCCCTCGGCCTGGGCGGCCAGCATCAGGCAGGCGCGCACCGGCTCGCCATCGAGGAGGATGGTGCAGGTGCCGCAAACCCCGTGCTCGCAGCCGGCATGGGTGCCATGAAGGCCGAGCGCGTCGCGAAGACAATCGAGGAGCGACATGCGATCCTCCACCACCGCTTTCCGCATCCCGCCATTGACGTCGAGCGTGAGCGCGATCATCGCCCGCCCTCCCTGGCCCCTACCTCTGCCGCCGCCATGGCGATCGCCGTTTGCGCCAGGCGCTCGGCGGCGCGCCGGCGATAAGTGGCGGAGGCATGGCCATCGCTCATCATCTCAAGCCGGGCAATACCATCCGCGACCGCATCGCCGACGCGCCTGCCTGCCGGAGGCTCGCCGATCAGGGCGTCGAGCGCGAGCCTTGTTGGCACCGGCGTTGCGCCACCGATCGCGAGCGCGATATCGGCCAGGCCGCCCTCATCATCGAGCGTGAGCGAGACCGCGACGGCGGCGAGGGCGAAATCACCCTGGCGGCGGGCGATTTCGGCAAAGCCGGTGCCCGAGTGCCGCGGCTTCGCGCGTGGAAAGCGGAGCCCGGTGACCATCGCGCCAGGTGGCAGCGCCGTTACCATCGGGGCGAGGAAAAATTCCGCCGCCGAGAGGGCATCCCGCCCGTCATCGGCGCCGGCGATCAGTATTTCCGCGCCTGACGCGACGGCGACGAGGGCAATTTCCGCCGCTGGATCGGCATTGGCGATGGAGCCGCCGATGGTGCCGCGGCGTCGCGTCGGCGGATGGCCGATCCAGGGGAGCGCACGCGCGAGGAGCGGCAGCGCCTCGGCCACGATCCGGCTCCGCTCCGCCGCGTCCTGGCGCGTGGTGGCGCCGAGGAGGACGTGGTCCTTCTCGACGCGGATGTGGTCGAGTTCGACGATGCGCCCGATATCGATCACCTGGCTCGGCCGCACGAGGCGCATCGCCAGCATCGGCATCAGCGTCTGCCCGCCGGCGATCAGCACCGCGTCCGGATCCTCGGTGCGCCAGGCGCAGGCTTCGGCGACCGAGGCGGCACGCCGATAGACGAAGGGAACCGCCTTCATCGCGCCCGGTGCTCTCGGCACGAGCGGCAGGCCGGGGGCCGATGCGAAGCAGGAAGACGAATGAGGCGGCGCATGTCGCTTGGTGTTTCCTTGGGCGTTTTATCTCGCGCTTATCACGCATTTATCCCGCATTTCTTGGGCCGCCGCGGTGGCGGCGTCACGGCGAAACGCTAGGGCAGCGGCATCTTGCGGTCAATATCGATCTATAGCAATCTTGGGAGCGCTCATTTTTTTATGATGCAATTCACCGGGCGCTCATGCCGTTCGGCATGCGAGCGGGGAGAAGCTTCCGCAATGACCGATCATGGCCGCACCAGCGGCGGCGATCAGGCCGGGCTTGCCAACGCGCTCTGGCTACCCCGGCTCCCTGGCGGCAAGCGCGGGGGGCGTCACGGCGCCGCCTATCTCGCCATCGTCGAGGCGCTGGCGGCCGATCTCGCCATCGCCGCGGTCGTGCCGGGAACCCGGCTTCCGCCGCAGCGCGAGATGGCGGCGCGGCTCGGTCTCTCCGCCGGCACCATCGCCAAGGCCTATGCCGAAGCGGCGCGGCGCGGCCTGATCGTCGGCGAGGTCGGACGCGGCACCTATGTCAGCGCCGCCGCCCTGCGTCCGGCGGCGGAGGGCGCGGCGGTGGTCGATATGAGCCTCAATGCCCCGCCCGAGAGCGGCGCCGGCGCATTGATCGCCGCCGCCATGGCGAAACTCGCTGCGAGCGGCGAGATCGCGGCTTTGCTCGATTATCTCCCCCATGCCGGCGTCCCGGCGCATCGCGCAGCACTCGCGGGCTGGCTCGCCGAGGAACTCGGCCACCCTTTCGCCGCCGCCGAGATCGTGCTCTGCAACGGCGCCCAGCACGGCATCGCGCTGGCCTTGATGGCGGCACTGGCGCCGGGGGACGTGGTGCTCACCGAGGCGGTCACCTATCCCGGCATCGCCGGCATCGCCGCCCGTCTCGGCCACCGGCTGCACGGCGTCGCGCTCGATGACGAGGGGGTGGTGCCGGCGGCGCTCGATGAGGCCTTCGCCGCGACCGGCGCGCGGGCGCTTTACTGCATGCCGACCCTGCAGACGCCGACCGGGGCCGTGATGTCGGCGGCGCGCAGGGAGGCGATCGTCGCGGTGCTGCGTCGCCACGACGCCTGGGCGATCGAGGACGACGTCTATGCCTTTCTCGCCCCCGATGCGCCCCCGGCGCTGGCAACGCTCGCGCCCGAACGGGTCGCCCATGTCGGCAGCCTCGCCAAAAGCCTGGCGCCCGGGCTTCGCGTCGGCATGCTCGTCGTGCCGGAGGCGCTGCGCGGCCGGGTCAATACCGCGCTCCGCGGCACCGGCTGGATGGCGTCACCGCTCGCGACCGCGATTGCGGCGCAAATCGTGCAGAGCGGCGGGATTCGGGCGCAGGCGACGGCGAAGCGGGCCATCGCCGCCGAGCGCCGGCATCGCGCGGCGGAGATCCTCGGCCGCCATGCCAAGACACCGGCCCGCGGGAGGGGGGCGATCGGCTTTCATCTCTGGCTCCCGATCACCGGGCAGGCGGCCGACATCATCGCAACGTCCGCGGCAAAAGGGGTGCTGCTCGCGCCGCCACTCGTCGTTCCCGGAGCGCCCGCGCCGGAAGGGCTCAGGCTTTGCCTCGGCGCGCCGGCGAGCCTTGCCGAACTCGAGCGCGGTCTTCACATCATCGCCACCATCCTCGATGAGGGCGGCGGCAGGGCGCTGGTTTGACGGGAGCGCCAACCGATTGCGCCGGCAAGCTTGGATGGCTATCAGCGGATCGGGAAGCGAGGAAAAGGCATCATGAACGAAAAACTTCGCCAACAGCGCCATGTCGTGGCGGCGTGCTATCTCGGCTGGACGCTCGATGCGTTCGATTTTTTCATCATGGTCTTCGTTTTGCGCGATATCGCGCGGAGCTTCACGACATCGATCACCGCCGTCACCTGGGCGATCACCTTGACGCTCGCGATGCGCCCGGTCGGCGCCTTCGTGTTCGGGCGGCTTGCCGACCGCTTCGGCCGCCGGCCGACGCTGATGGCCAATGTGCTGACCTATTCGATCCTGGAATTCGCCTCGGGCTTCGCCCCCGATCTCACCGTTTTCATTCTGCTGCGGGCACTTTACGGCATCGCCATGGGGGGCGAGTGGGGGGTGGGCGCCTCGCTCACCATGGAAAGCATTCCGACGAAATGGCGCGGCACCGTCTCCGGCATTCTTCAGGCGGGCTATCCTTCCGGCTATCTGCTCGCCTCGATCCTCTACCTCGCGATGCCGCTGCTCGGCTGGCGCGGCATGTTCATGGTCGGTGCCGTTCCGGCGCTTTTGGTGTTCTATATCCGCCGCAACGTTCCCGAGAGCCCGGACTGGGCGGCGCGACGGACGGAGCCGCGGGTCGGCTTCGCGACGACGATCGGCCGCCATCTACCGCTCGCGGTCTATGCCATCATCACCATGACGGCGTTCAATTTCTTCAGCCACGGCACACAGGATCTCTATCCGAGCGCTTTCCTCGGCGGCCAGCACAAATTTTCCATCGCCACCATTTCCACCATCGCCATCATCTATAATCTCGGCGCGATGGTCGGCGGGTTGCTGTTTGGCACGCTTTCACAGCGGATCGGCCGCCGTCTCGCGATCGTCATCGCGGCCCTGCTCTCGCTTCCCGTGCTGCCGCTCTGGGCGTTTGGCGCAACCCCGCTCGCGCTCGGCCTCGGCGCGTTTTTGATGCAGGTCTGCGTCCAAGGCGCCTGGGGCGTCATTCCCGCCCACCTCAACGAAATCTCGCCGCCCGAAATCCGCGGAACCTTCCCCGGCGTCGTCTATCAGCTCGGCAATCTCCTCGCCTCCGCCAATGCCACCATCCAGTCGATGATCGCCGATCGCATGGGCCATAATTACAGCTATGCCCTGGCGGGGGTCGCCGGCGTCGTCGCGGTCGCGATCGCCCTTCTGATCGGCTTCGGCGGCGAGGCCCGGCACCGGACAATGGGCGGCGATTGAGTTTTTTTATCGCATTAACGTAAGGCCAGGGCGCTGCCCTGGACCGGCTGGGGGCAGCGCCCCCAGACCCGCATTTTTGGAATGGTTTCCAAAGGCATTGCCTTTGGTGGGGTGCAGGGGCAAAGCCCCTGCCCTGATCACTGATGGGAAACCTTCATTTTTGACGCGCCCCAAGCTCGCGGCGCGGCCGCCGGGGCGCAAGTCCTGT
>JAKAQU010000210.1 GCA_021819535.1 Pseudomonadota bacterium
TGATCCCGACCAAGGTGCGGCAGAGACAGGGAAATCCCCCTATCCCCAATTCATGTCTGAATCGGATTTTTTGAGCGCCACTTGGAAAACATCCAAAAGCGTGATAGAGATCCTGGTGTTCCTTTTTTCAAGAAACAACTTTTCCCCCCGTTGGGCAGTGCTTGCGCCGCCGCCCACGCTGAGCGAGTTTTTCCCCCTATGATACGGAATAAAAGTCTTTTTGCTTCTTTTTCTTCAGAAAAAGAAGTTCTTCTTCTAACCTTCCCCGGATTCTGACCTTGGGCGGGCCAGAAATCGCGCGGCTGATCGCGCTTCTGGCGCGGCTTCCCGGGCTTGGTCCGCGGAGTGCGCGGCGCGCGGCTCTCTGGCTGTTGCGCGAGCCCGCAACCCGTCTCGCCCCACTCGCCGCGGCCTTGGGGGCTGCCGGCGAGGCCGTCCGGCAATGCCGGGTCTGCGGCAATCTCGACAGTGTCGATCCGTGCGCGATCTGCGCCGATCCCGGACGCGAGGCGGGGTTGATCTGCGTCGTCGAGGGGGTGGGCGATCTCTGGGCGATGGAGCGGAGCGGGCTCTATCGCGGGCTTTATCACGTGCTCGGCGGCCTGTTATCCGCGCTCGGCGGCGTCGGGCCGGAGGATCTCGCGCTTGCCCCGCTGCTCGCCCGCATTCCCGGGAGCGAGGTGCGGGAAGTCATTCTCGCACTCCCCGCCAATGTCGAGGGCGCGACCACCATGCACTGGCTCGCCGATCAGATCCGCCCGAGCGGTGTCGCGGTGAGCCGTCTCGCCCAGGGCGTTCCCATCGGCGGCACGCTGGAAAGCCTCGATGACGGGACGCTCGCGGCGGCCCTCCGCGCGCGCCGCTACGAGGGGGCGCCGTGACGGCGGAAAGCGGCATCGCGACCGTCCGGCCCGACGGCGTTTTCCGCCTCGCCGGGGAATGTTACCGTGCGGCGATCGGGCGCTCCGGGGTTCGGGCGGATAAAAGCGAGGGCGATGGCGCAACCCCAAGCGGGCTATTGCTGCTCCGCCGCGTGCTCTATCGTGCCGATCGCATCGCGCCGCCACGGGCCGTTGTCCCGCGCGAGCCGATCGCGCCCGAGGATGGTTGGTGCGACGATCCCGCCGACCCCGCCTATAATCGCATGATCCGCCTTCCCTATCCGGCCCGGCACGAAGAATTATGGCGCGCGGATCGGGTCTATGACATCGTCGGCGTGCTCGGCTGGAACGACGACCCACCGCTCCGCGGGCGCGGCTCGGCGATTTTCCTCCATGTCGCAACCCCCGATTTCGCACCGACCGCGGGCTGCGTCGCGCTCGCGCCTTGCGATTTGCGCGCGGTGCTCGCGGCCGGGCTCCGCGCCATTGCGGCGGTCGCGGATTGAGTTCCCCGCACCTCGTCCGGCACGACGCCGGCGAGCGCGCGGCGCGCGAGGCGCCCATGAAGGGCGGCAAGTTTTTTGCCACTCCGGCATAGCGGCGCGCAGCGCGTGGTATCCGCCCGACGTCGCTCGGGTGCCGTCGCGGCGTTGGCGAAATCGGCGCGGTTGCCGGTGTCGAGATAGCTCTCGACCGCCAGCCCCTCGCTCGACAGGAGATCGTGCCGCGCGAGTTCGATATGGAAATAGCGGACGAAATCCGCCGTCTCCTCCCGGATGGTGCGGCCATTGACGAGAAACTTGACCGGAACCAGCACGCCATCGGCGAATACGGCGTGATCGGGCGAGAGCACGACGTCGCGCCGTGGCACGCCCGCGGTGAAGGCATGGGCGGCAACGCGCACCGGCTGCACGCGTGCCCGATGCTTGTGGCGGCGGCAATCGACATCGCGCCAGCCGATCCAGACGATCCGCGCCTCTCCCCCACGGGCGAGCGATACGATATCCCCGACCGCCAGGGCCTCGACCGGGACGGGCCCGGCCTTGGTATCGATCCTTGTTCCAGCGGCGAAGCAGGGGAGGGTGAGGGTGATATCGGTGCCGCCCGCGCCATCGCCGGAGAGTTGGAACGCGCTCGTGCTGTAGCTTCCCGCGAGGGCGAGGGACGCGATCGCCGTGCCGGATTGGCTCACGCTTAGCGTGTGACTGGCGAAGCTCAGCGTATCGGCGCCCGCGGTGAAGGCGGCGTTGCTGAGATCGATGACATCGCCGCTCGCGAATCCCTCGATGGTGCCGAAAAATTGCCCCGGATCGGCGATGTCGAGCGCGCCGGAACTGGCCGTGAAATCGACGCTTTGCGAGCTGGCGAGGGCGCCGTCGAGCACGATGCCGCCGCCCGCGCCGATATCGGCGGTCCCCGTCGCGGCGCCGGACGCGGCGAGCGCCCCGGCGAGCACGATCGTACCGCCCGCCGCCTCGATCAGCGCGTTATTGGTGAGCGTTCCGGTGATGTCGATGGTGCCGCTCGCGGCGAGCAGCGTTCCGGTGTTGGCGATGCTGCCGGAGAGGCTGCTCGCCCCGAGCCCGGCGGTTTTCTCGATGAGCCCGGCATTGCTGATCGCGCCGGCATTATAGCCGGTGATCGCGGAATCCGAGGTGATGGCGAGCGTCCCGGTGGACGTGACGAGAATCTGCCCGGTGCTGCTCGCGGCCCCGATCGAGGCGGCGCCGTCGAGCAACAGCGAGCCTTTATCGCTGAGCACCGCGCCGCCGGAGATGGCGAGCCCGCTCGCCTCGGCGACACCGCTGACGACGACGGTGCCGGCGCCGCTGATCGCGCCATCGAGCGAGGCGGCGCCGGAGAGGGTGAGCGCGGTCGCGTCCGAGTTCAATGTGCCGCCCGCCGCGAGCACGAAATTGCCGCCATAGCTCCCGCCGGCCTGATCGGTGAGTTCGGCGGCGCCAAAGACGCCGAGACCGGCAAGGGACAGCGCGACCCCCGGCGTCAGCGTGTAAAAACTGATCGCAGGACCGCTGGTTGCCGCGGCACCGGCGGTGAGATCGAGGGTGCCGGCGCCCGAGAGCGTGCCCCCGAGTGTCGCGGCACCGGCGGCGAGCGAGAGCGTGCCGCGCGCAACCGCGATCGTGCCGCTGTTGGAAAGATTGCCGTAGAGGTAGCTGAGGCCGTTACCAGCAGTTTTTTCAATCAGCCCGGCATTGTCGATGGCATCGGTGCCGGCGCTGTTGATATTGACATCGGCGGCGATGGCGAAAACGCCGCCCGATTGGATCGCGAGCAGCGGCTGGTCGCTGCTTCCGGTGCCGAGTTCGATCGCGCCGTCTTGGGTGATGGTGCCGGAGAGAGCGATGGTTTCCGACCCGCTGACGGTGAGCCCGTCGGCGATGGCGCTGCCGGTGACATCGATGGCGCCGGCGCCCGAGAGCGTGCCATCGAGCGTTGCCGCCGCGGCCCCCACCCCCGCGAGCGTCAGCGTCTCGCTGCCGTTGACGAGCGTGGCTTCGGCGGCGAGGGTCACGCTGTTGGCAAGGTCGAGGCTGCCGGCGAGCGTCGCGGCGGCACCGGCATCAAGCGCAAATCCGCCTGCGCTGACCGCGAGCCCTGCGCCGAGGGTCGCGTTGCCGGCGAGCATGATGGTGCCGGCGCCGCCGAGCGTGCCGGAGAAATCGCCGTCGCCGGTAAAGAGCAAGGCGCCATCGGCGGCGAGGATGGTGCCGGTGCTGGTGATCGTGGCCGCGATGGTGGCCGTGCCAGCGCCGCCGGTTTTCTCGAAAATCCCGGCATTGCTGATGGCGGCCGAGGTTCCGGCGGCGATGGCATTGTCGCCGAGATCGTCGAACAGCGCGCCTCCGGCGATCGAGAGATCGCCAGCGCCGCTCGCGCCGAGGGTGATCGCGCCGCCATCGAAAATCGTGCCGGCATCGCTCAGACCAGCGCCATTGCCGATGACGCTGTCCAAAAGATCGCCGGTGCCGGCAACGATCACCTCGCCGGGCCCGGCAAGCGTGCCGGCAAGCGTCGCACTGCCATCGAGCGTCAGCGTCTCGCCATTGAGCGCAAGCGTCGCGGCCGCCGCGAGATCGAAATCGCCGGCATAGACGAGCGAGGTTGCGAGCGTTGCCGCATCGTTGATGTCGAAGGCGGCATTCGTGATGGCGCCCCCCGCCTCGATGGTCTGTCCGCCGGAGACGAAATCGAGCGTGCCGCCCCCGCTGATCGTGCCGGCGATATCGGCGCCGTCGAGTGCCAGAAGGCCGCTACCGAGGGTCGCGGCATTGCCGGCGGCAAGCGAAAATCCGCCCGCGATGGTGCCGCCCGAGAGGAGATCGAGCGCACCGCCATCGAGGGTCAGCCCACCATTCCAGGAGAGCCCGCCATTGACATCGAGGGTGCCGAGGCCGAGCAGAAGTGTGACCAGGCTGCCGCCGGAAAGCCCGTTGACGGTGGTGTCGTTGGCGAAGGTGACGGTTTCGGCCGTGCTGCCGTTATCGGCAATGATGGCGTCGTCGTTGGCGCCGGGCGTGCTCGCGAAGCCGCCGCCGGTCCAGCTCCAGGGATCGAGCGTGATCGCGTTCGCGGGGAAGCTGAACACCGGCGAGGGCGGCGAGAGCAGGATATCGGTGCCGCCCGCGCCATCATTGGCGAGCGCCAGCGCCGGCGTGGCCCCGAGCCCGGGGAGAGCAAGCGCGCCGACCACGCTCGCGGCACCGCCATTGGTCGCATCGGTGAGGGTGAGCGTGCCGTTGCCGTAGGAAAAGCCGTTCGCCTCCTGATTGGCGAGATCGATGGTATCGCCGGCGGCAAAACCGGAGATCGTCGCACTCACCGCCGACAGCGCATCGAGGGTGAGGGCAGCGCCGGCGGCGGTGAAATCGACCGTCCCGGTATCGCCGCCGAGGACGGCCGACGCCGCCGCGCCGAGGCTGAGGGTTCCCGTCCCGGCGAGCGCCCCAGCGATCGAGAGGGTGCCGTTGGCGAGCGCGATCTGGCCGCCGTTGATCGCCGTGCCGGTGACGTCGAGCATCCCGGCATCGAGCGCGAGCGTGCCCTGGTTACTGAGTGCCGCGGCGATGGTCGCGGCGCCGAGGCCGTTCCAGCCGGTGATCACGCCGTGATTGCTGAGCGTTCCGGTGCCGCCGATCTCGGCCGCGGCGGCGATGGTGAGCGACCCGCCGGCAGCGACCGCGAGTTCGCTCCCGCCGCTCGCGGTGCCGAGAGAAAGCGGCCCGTCGAGGCTGGCGCTGCCCGAAACCGCGATCGTCGCGCCATTTTCCACGGTGAGGCCGGCGAGATCGGCGCTTCCCGCGAGCGTGAGCGTGCCCCCGCTGCCCGTGCCCCCGTTGAGCGTGCCGTCGAGCGCGATATCGGCGCCGGAAAGGGTGAGATCGTGGCTCAAGAGCGCGAGTGTCGTCCCCTCCCCGAGGGAAAAGCCGCCGGCATCGGAGAGCGAGGTCGCGAGCGCGATTTCGCTGCCGGCGCCGCTCGTCGCGAGGTCGGCGACGCTGACGACGACGCCGCTATCGAGGGTAAAGCTTGCGCCGCCCTCGAACATAAGCGTGCCGGCGCCGGCGAGCGCCCCGCCGAGGCTCGCGGCACCGCCGCTCAGGGCGAGCGTGCCGCTCGCCGCGGAGAGCGTTCCGGTATTGATGAAATCCGCGGTGACGAAGCTCGTGCCATCGCCGGCGGTTTTCGCGAAACTGCCGGCATTGGTGATGGAGATCGGA
>JAKAQU010000211.1 GCA_021819535.1 Pseudomonadota bacterium
ATCCCGTGCGCAGCCACACGCGGCTCGGGCTTTTGATCAGGGCGGCGGTGGAAAACCGGGAAATGGTGGAAGCACTCGGGTTTCGCGCCGGGCGTCTCTTTCGTCTCGTTTTCGCGGCCGGCACCGCGCTCGCGGCGATGGGCGGCGTCGTTTTTGCGCTTTACACCGGCATGGTCACCGCCGATCTCGGCGCCGAGATCGTCATTCTCGTTTTCATCGTCGTCATCATCGGTGGCCTCGGCTCGGTCGGCGGCTGTTTTCTCGCGTCTCTCCTCTTGGGCCTCGCCAATAATTATGTCGGGTTTCTGGCACCGAAATTGGCCCTCGGCACCGATATCCTGCTGATGCTCGTCGTCTTGCTGTGGCGTCCGCGCGGGCTTTTGCCGATGGGGGGCGCATGATGCGGCTTCTCTCCCATGACCGGCCGGGACATTGGCTACTTTCCACGGCTCTCGCGGCCCTTCTCGCGGTCTTCGCCGCCGCACCGTTTCTGCTGCCCGGCACCCGCGCGCTCGCCGTTGCCGCACGCATCGTGATCTTCATCGTAATGGCCGCGAGCTATGATCTCTTGCTCGGCTATACCGGCATCGTCTCTTTCGCCCAGGTGACGTTTTTCGGCCTCGGCGCTTATGGTGTCGCGATCGCCCTGAGCGGCGGCGGCGGTTGGCTCGCGCTCATTCTCGGTGCTGCGGCCGGGATCGCCCTTTCGCTCGCCCTCGCCCTCGCCCTCGCCCTCCTTTCGCTGCGCGTGCGGGCGATTTTCTTTTCCATGATCACGCTCGCCCTCGCCCGTTTCGCGCAGGTTCTGGCGAGCGAGTGGCGCGATCTCACCGGCGGCGAGGATGGCCTCACCTTTTCCGTCCCGCGCGAAATCTCGCCCGCCTTTCACCCCTTCGCGGCCCCCGTTCTCGGCCTTCGCATCAGCGGTCCAGTGATCGTCTATTACCTGATTTTCGCCCTCGCTCTGATCTCCTTTCTCATCCTCCTCCGCATCGTCAATTCTCCGTTCGGGCGCGTCCTGCAGGCGATCCGCGAAAATCCGTTCCGTGCCGAATCACTCGGCTATCGAACGATTTTCCACCGCGCGCTGGCGAACGCGGTCGCGGCCGGCTTTGCCGCGCTGGCCGGCGCGATGATGGCGATGCAACTCCGCTATGCAAACCCGGATACGACGCTTTCCTTTTCGCTGATGATCGATATTCTGCTGATGGTGGTCATCGGCGGCATGGGCACGCTTTATGGCGCCGCCATCGGGGCGACGGTGATGGTGCTGGCACAATATTATCTCGAGCCGGGACTGGCCGCGCTGGCGGCGGCGACGCACGAGGTCGCGCTTTTGCCGGCTTTGTTCGACCCCGGGCGCTGGCTTCTCTGGCTCGGCGTGATTTTTGTGCTCGTGGTCTATTTTTTTCCCGCCGGCATTGTCGGCAGTCTTCGTGAGCGCGCCGGAAAACCACCCCCTTTGTCATGAGGAGATGCGAATGTACCCGCAACTGACCGAGCTTTTCATCGCCGGAGAATGGCGCCCGAGCGCCGATGGGCGGCGCATTGCCGTGCTCAACCCGGCAACCGCCGAGAAGATCGGCGAGGTTTCCCATGCCGGCCGCGCCGATCTCGACGCGGCGCTGGCCTCCGCTGAGCGCGGCTTTCGGCTATGGCGCCGGAAAAGCGCCTATGATCGCGCGAAAATAATGCGCAAAGCGGCCGAATTGATGCGCGAGCGCGCCGATGCCATTGCACCGGTGATGACCATGGAGCAGGGGAAACCACTCCTTGAGGCGCGCGGCGAGACGTTGCTCGCCGGTGATCTCATCGAATGGTTCGCGGAACAGGGGCGGCGGAGCTTCGGCCAAGTGATCCCCGGCCGCGCGGACGGCATCTATCAGCTCACGTTCAAGGAGCCGGTGGGGCCGGTCGCCGCCTTCACGCCGTGGAATTTCCCGATCAACCAGGCGGTGCGGAAGATTTCCCTGGCCCTTGCCGCCGGCTGCTCGATCATCGTCAAGGGGCCGGAGGAGACACCAGCCTCGTGCGCGGCCCTCGTCCGCGCCTTCGCCGATGCCGGAGTGCCGGATGGCGTCGTCAATCTCGTGTTCGGCGTGCCGGCGGAGATTTCGGAATACCTTATCCCGCACCCGGTGATTCGCAAAATCTCGTTCACCGGCTCGACCGCGATCGGCAAGCAGCTCGCGGCCCTCGCCGGGCAGCATATGAAGCGGATCACCATGGAACTCGGCGGGCACGCACCGGCGATCGTGTTCGACGACGCCGATCTCGACCGCGCGGTCTCCATCCTGAGCGCCAATAAATTCCGCAATGCCGGACAGGTTTGCGTCTCGCCGACGCGATTTCTGGTGCAGGAGGCGGTCTATGAGCGTTTCCTCGACGGGTTTGTCGCCGCCGCCAAAACGCTGAAACTCGGCGACGGGCTGGAGAAAGACACCCGCATGGGCCCGCTTGCCCATGCGCGCCGGGTGCAGGCGATGGAGGGCCTCATTCAGGACGCGGCGCAGAAAGGGGCGCGGGTTGTCACCGGCGGCGAGCGGGTCGGGAATAAGGGGTATTTCTTTGCGCCCACCATCCTCACCGACGTTGCGCTGGAGGCGCGCATCATGAACGAGGAACCTTTCGGCCCGGTTGCCATCATTCGCCCCTTCCGCGATGCCGAAGACGCGATCGCGGAAGCCAACCGGCTGCCCTACGGCCTCGCCTCCTACGCCTATACGGGCTCGGCGCGAACCGCCGCGATGGTCGCGGATGCGGTGGAGGCAGGCATGATGTCGATCAACCACCACGGCCTCGCCCTCCCCGAAGTGCCGTTCGGCGGCATCAAAGATTCGGGCTTCGGCTCGGAAGGCGGCACCGATGCGATCGAGGCCTATTTCAATACCAAATTCGTCACTCACGCGACGACGTAAGAAAGTGGGGCGGCCCTCGCGATGAGGGCCGCCCGCGGAAGAATTTAAGCTGGAACCCGCACCGTTCCGCGCGCCTCTGAAGGCCGACGAAGCGCCGCCGACCTCGTTTGCCATGCTAGTAAAGGCGCATAGTCCGGCCCCGTCACCCCACCATCCCGCATGGAAGACGCCACGATGAAAATCACCGCTCTCCGCACCATTGTCGTCAACCTGCCGATCGATCCGCCGATCCTGAGCGCGATCTTCGCCATCCGCTCCACCAGTTGCGTGCTCTGCTATCTCGAGACCGACGAGGGCCTGGTCGGGGAGGGGCTGGTTCACGCCATCAACGGCGAGCGCGTTGGCGTGCTCGACGCCATGGTCCAGAGCCTCGCGCCGCTGGTGCTCGGCCTTGATCCGACGCTCGGCGGCAGCGTCAACGCGCGGGCGTGGAAGGATCTGAATTTTCTCGGCTATGAAGGCGTCACCATCCAAGCACTCGCCGGCATCGACATGGCGCTCTGGGATCTGCGCGGGCAAGCGGCCGGGCTCAATGTCAGCCGGCTGATCGGTGCGGTTCGCACCTCGGTTCCGGTCTATGCCAGCGGCGGGCTGTGGCTGTCATCATCGATCGAGGCGTTGCAGCGCGAGGCTGCCGATTTCGTTGCCCGCGGCTTTCGTGCCATGAAGACGCGCGTCGGGCCGAATGAGCCGGAAAAGATGGTCGCGCGCGTGCGCGCCGTGCGCGAGGCGATCGGGCCGGAGATCGGGCTGATGGTCGACGCCAACCAGCAACTGAGTGTCTCGGCCGCGATCCGCCTCGGCCGGATGCTGGAGCCGCTGAACCTCACCTGGTTCGAGGAGCCGGTGATTTGTCATGACCACAGCGGCGAGGCGGCGATCACGGCCGCGCTCGACACCCCGATCGCCAGTGGCGAGACGGTGCACACGCATCGCGGCGTCCTCCGCATGCTACAGGCCAAATCCGCCGACATCCTGATGCCGGACGTGCAGCGGATGGGCGGCCCGACCGAGTTTCTCAAGGCGGGGGCGCTGTGCGAGGCGTTCAACACCCCGATCTCCTCGCATCTGTTCCCGGAGATCAGCCTGCCGCTGCTCGCGGCTCTGCCGAACGCCTATTTCCTCGAACACATGCCCTGGTTCGAGCCGCTTTATGGCCAGAGCATCACGCTCGACAGCACGGGCCACGCCGTGGTGCCGGAAGGGCCGGGCTGGGGCTTGCGCTTCGACCCTGCCGCCGTCAGGCGCTACGCCGCATAGTCTCCCTCGCGCACGCGGCGAGCCGCTCACGTATGACGGAGCGCCGCGTTCACGCTTGCCAGCGCCGCCGAGCCGGGGCAGAGGGCGACATCATCGAGCGCGTTCAGCGGCGTTGCCACCGTATTTGCGTGACGGTGGAGATCCTCCGGCTCGGGTTCGACGTAAAGGAGACCGGTGACGATCTCGCCCGCCATGGTTCGTTCCTGGAGATAGGCGAGCGCGCTGGTGCGGTCATGCGGGTCATACTCGGCCTCGAGCTTGCGCAGGCGCAAGGTGCTGCCATCGTGCTGCACCACCACCTCAACCGAGCCTGGCGCGTAATCGGCGGTAATCTCGTCGCGGCCGGTGATGTAATCGAGCCGGTTCACGGCCTCGTTGTGTTCGCGCACATAGTCGAAGCTCTTGGTGCTGCCGTGATGGTTGTTGAATTGCACGCAGGGCGAAAGACAATCGATGAAGGCCGCACCCGGATGCTGCAGCGCCGCCTTGATCAGGGGGACGAGCTGCGCCTTATCGCCGGAGAAGCTGCGGGCGACGAAAGTGGCGCCGAGTTGTAATGCCAATCCCACGAGATCGATCGCCGAATCGGTGTTGACCACCCCCTTCTTGCTTGTCGAGCCACGATCGGAGGTCGCTGAGAACTGCCCCTTGGTCAGGCCATAGACGCCATTATTCTCGACGATGTAGGTCATGTTGACGCCGCGGCGGAGCGCGTGCGCGAACTGCCCAAGACCGATCGAGGCGGAATCGCCATCGCCGGAGACGCCGAGATAAATCAGGTCGCGATTGGCGAGATAGGCGCCGGTTGCGACACTCGGCATGCGTCCATGCACCGAATTGAAACCGTGTGCCGCGCCGAGGAAATAGGTCGGCGTCTTGGAGGAGCAGCCGATGCCGGACAGCTTCGCGATCCGGTAGGGCGGGAGGGAGAGTTCATGACAGGCGCGAATGATCGCGGCACTGATCGAATCATGGCCGCAACCGGCGCAAAGGGTGGAAATCGCCCCCTCATAATCGCGCCGTGACAAGCCGAGATCGTTGATGGCAAGTTCAGGGTGGTGCAGTTTGGGTTTTGGAAGAAAGCTCATGCCGTTTGGTCCGATGCAAAATCCCCGCGGGCGATGGCGGGAAGGAGGGTGACGGGAGAAGGACGACGCATCAAGGCACCGCCTGGCGCAGCGGCACGACCTTGGTGGTGCCGACGGTGCCGCCGATCTCGCTGGCGATGAATTCGGCGGTGATCGGCGTGCCGTCATAGTGCAAAACACGCAAAAGCCGTGCCGGATCGATCTCGCCCTCGAGGATCAGAAGCGCGCGCAGTTGCGCATCGCGATTCTGCTCGACGACGAAGACCTTATCGTGCTGGGCGATGAAATCCAGAACATCGTCATGAAAGGGAAAGGCGCGGACATCGTTCTTTCGCACCTCTGCCGGAGCGGA
>JAKAQU010000212.1 GCA_021819535.1 Pseudomonadota bacterium
GAGTGCCAGCGTCACGCGCCGGCCGAAGCGGATGGCGAGGCGGGTTGCGAGCGGGGTCGAGAGCAGCGAGACGAGGTAGGTCGCGAAAACATTGCTGAGCTCGGCCGGGCCGAGATGATAAGGGGGCGCGGCGAGCAGAAAATTGACGAAAGTGAAGGTCGCGACGATCGAGAACAGAACCGCGAAGCCGGCGGCGTAGGTTGCGATCAGGCGCGGATTGCCGAGATGGGCGACAATTCCGTCGAGTGCGGCGCGAAGCCCGCGCTGCGGGCGGAAACGCTGCTCGAACGGGAGCACGAGCGCGACGATGAGGGCAGCGCCGGCGGTGAGTGCGGCAAGGGCCACGAACCCGGCCCGCCAGCCGATCAGTGCCGCGGCATAGCCGGCGACGAGCCGGCCGCAGAATCCGCCGAGAATGGTGCCGATCGAATAATTGCCGGCGAGGCTGATATTCTCGGCATCCTGCGCCTCATCGCCGATATAGGCGACCGTCACCGCGAAGATGAACGGCAGCAATAGCCCCTGGGCGAAGCGGAACGCGAGCAGCATGGCGAAGCTCGGCGCAAAGGCGATGGCGAGGGTCGGCAGCGCGAGCAGGAACCCGGCGCCAACGATGAGACGCTTGCGCCCCAGCCGGTCGGAGACCGAGCCGACGAAGGGTGCGACAATCGCGACCGCCGCCAGGGGGGCGGTGACGGTAAGGCCGGTTTCGGCGAGCGGGACGCGATAAGCGCCGGCGAGAACGGCGAGAATCGCCTGCGTCGTGTAGAGATTGATGAAGGTGCCGAAGCCGGCTGCCATGACGCCGAGGCGGCGCTGCTGGAATGTCGTCACGGCGGCTTTCGTCCCACCCGTTTCCACGCAGCCCCTCCCCGAGGCGCGGGGAAACGACAGCCGCATTACCCTTTATGAATAGCGCCGCCCGGGAAGGCGCGCCAGAGCCGCCAACGGCAGATGAGCGAGCGCGTAGACGATGACGCTGAGGAGGGTGATCGCGAAACTGGCTGGCCAGTCCGTGTCATAGGCGAGCGCGAGGCCGCCCCAGGCCTCGGCGAGGGCGAGCACGGCGGCGAGCACAACCCCGGTCGCGACGTGGCGGGTCCAGCGGAGCGCCGCCGCCGCCGGGCCGACCAGGAGCGTGAACACCAGCAAGACGCCGACCACCTCGGCAGCGAGCGCCGTCGCGATGGCGACGAGGGCGAGGAACAGCACGGCATAGAGACGGAGCGACACGCCTTTGGCCTCGGCGAGTTCGGGCTGGAGGCTCGCGAACAAAAGCGGGCGCGAAATCACGGCCAGAGCCGCGAGCGAACCCGCCCCAAGGGTTGCGAGAAGCCGGATCGTCCCCCGCGTCACGGCGAGGACATTGCCGAACAGAAGCGCCGTCGCGACCGTCGCATACGAGGTGAAGAAATGGAGGAACAGCATCCCGAGCCCGAGCGCGAAGGCCAGCACCATGCCGATGGCGACATCGCGGTTCGCGCGATCGACCCCGAGCGCGCCCATCCCCAACCCGGCGAGCAGGGTTGCGGCCATGAGGCCGGCAAGCGGGGAAAGCCCGAAGAGTGCCGCCCCGGTCGCCCCGGCGAAGCCGGCGTGAGAGAGGGCATGGCCGGCGAAACTCTGGCCGCGCAAGACGAGAAAATAGCCGACCATTCCCGCCGTCACGGCAACGATGCCGGCGGCGGCGAAGGCGTTACGCATGAACTCGTAGTCAAGCATGATGGTCATGGGCGTGGCTTTCCGTCCCCCCCTGCCCTGCCATATCGTCGTGGCGATGAGCCTCGGCTTCGAGATTGGCCCCACCCGAGAAGACGAAAACCCGGCCGCCGAGCCGCACCACCTCGATCGGCACGCCATAGAGACGCGAGAGCACCGGCGTCGTGATCACATCCGCAACCGGCCCGAGTGCCGCAGCACCCGCGCCGAGATAGAGCACCCGGTCGAGCGCGCCGAGCAGCGGGTTGATCTCATGGGCGACGAAAATCACCGTGAGGCCGAGATCGCGCTGCACCTCGCGCACCAGGGCGACGATCTCCTGCTGGAAGCGCGGGTCGAGATTGACCAGCGGCTCATCGAGAAGCAGCAGCCGCGGATGGCCGATCAGCGCCTGAGCAAGAAGGAGGCGCTGGCGTTCCCCCCCCGAAAGCTCGCCGAGCGGGCGGCGGGAGAGTGCCAGCGCACCGACCCGCTCCAATGCCGAGGCCACCTCGCGCCGCCCGTCGCGGTCGAGAATGGGTAGGCCGAGGCGATGGCCGCGCACCACCCCGGCGACGAAATCATAACCCGAAAGCCGCACCGCGCCGGGCAGGGAACGGCGTTGCGGAATGGTGCCGATCGCCGGATTCCCGCGCCTCGGGAGTGCGCCAAAAACGCGGATTTCGCCGGCGAGTGGGGCAAGAAGCCCGAGGGTCGCACGCAAAAGCGTCGTCTTCCCCGAGCCGTTCGGGCCGAGAAGGCCGATGAACTCCCCCTCCGCGATCGCGAGATCGACGTGCCGCAAAACCTCGCGCCCGCCGACAGCGAGCGTGAGGTTGCGAAATTCAAGAATATTCAATGGCTGGACGCGGGCAGAGCGCGATCGACGGCATCGAGTTCATCGGCCATCCAGCGCTGATAATCCTTGCCCGACGGCTCGGTCTCGGACGCACCGACCACGGGGATGCCATATTCATGGGCGATCTTCTGCATTTTCTCGGCCACCGGGTCGCTCGCCTGGGCATTATAGATCATCAGCCGCACGCGGTGTTGACGCAGATCATTCTCGAACGCCGCGACATCCTTCGCCGAGGGTTCGGTATCGTTCATCACCGCCATTTGGAACGGCATGTCGCGCACCACCATGCCGAGACGCGCGAACATTTCGCCGAACACCGGCTCGGTCGCCGTCACCGGTGTTCCGGCAAGACGCGTGCGGAGCCGGGAGATCATGGCCTCGATCGGGGCGAGCGAGGCCTCAAACCGCGCCAGATTGGCGGCGAACTCGGCCTTGTGCGCGGGATCGTCGGCGCTGAGCGCCTGGCTCAAGCGCTCGGCGACGCGGTGCATGGTGGCGGGGTCGTACCAGATATGCGGATTATCCCCGCTCTTGCGCCCGATCAGGGCGGCGGCGACAATGGTCTGGCGCCCGGCGGCGGGGGAGGCGGCGAGGAGTTTTTCCATCCACGGGTCATAATCGATGCCGCTATAGACGACGATTTTCGCGCCCGCGACGGCCCGCGCGACGGAAGCGCTGGCCTCGAAAAGATGCGGATCCTGGTTCGGGTTTTCGAGAATGCTGGTCACCGAGACGGCCTCGCCGCCGATCTGGTGCGCAACGTCGCCGTAAAAATTCTCCGCTGCCACAACGCCGATCGGCCCCGCCGCATGGGCAGTGGCGATGGTTGCGAACGACAAAGCAAGGCGGACGGCGGCGAGGCCGAGAGGGCGGAGACGCGGGCGATGCATGGGCAGGGGTTCCTTGGCCTGCGGTAAGCGCTGGTGACCCGATGCCGACGCCCTGGCGGGCTTGGCATCGGGTCACAAAGAAATGTTATAACGTTTCTTTTTACAGCCGCAACCCGGATTGCGCAGAAAATCCGACCAAAAGCAGGATCGAGGCGGCGCTGGGCGGAAAGATACTGCCCCGGCGTGCCTCAACCCGGCTGTTTGCCATGCCCCGCAGTGAGCGGAAGCGGCACCCAGCGCAGCCCATCCTGCCCTTGGATCAGGAGCAGCACCATCTTCCGGCTCTGCTTTCGCGCCTTGGCTACCCGCGCCTCGACTTCGGCGGGGCTGTTCACGTCCTCCTGCTGCACCTGCATGATGACGTCGCCGGGGCGCAACCCACGCTCGGCGGCGGCGCTGTCGGCGCCGACATCGATGATGACGACGCCCTTCTGGTCGGCGTTGAGACCGAATTTATCCCGCGTCTCGGGGCCGATCGGCGCCACCTTGAGGCCGAGCCCGGAGATCGCGACCGGCGCCGCCGGCGCGGGCGCCGGGGTCGAGAGCGAGGCGGGTTTGCTGTCATCCTCCGGCATTTCGGCGATCCGCGCCGAGACCGTTTCTTCCTTGCCATCGTGCCAGACGACGATCGGCACATCCGTCCCGATCGCCGTTTCCGCCACCATGCGCGGCAGATTGTGCAACTCCTTCACGTCCTGATTGTTGAATTTCAGGATGATATCACCGTTCTTGATCTGCGCCTTGTCGGCCGGCCCGCCTTCGGTGACGCCGGCGACCATCACCCCGCGCGGCTCCTTGAGGCCGAGGCTCTCGGCGATATCGGGCGTCACCTGCTGGATGCGCACACCGAGCCAGCCGCGCCGCGGCTTGCCGTATTTCAGCAATTGCGCGACCACGGTTTTCGCCATGTTGGAGGGAATGGCGAAGCCGATGCCGATCGAGCCGCCGGAGGGCGAATAAATCGCGGTGTTGATGCCGATCACGTTGCCGTTCATGTCGAACAGCGGCCCGCCGGAATTGCCGCGGTTGATCGGCGCATCGGTCTGGATGAAATCGTCGTACGGTCCCTGGCGGATATCGCGCCCGCGCGCCGAGACGATCCCCGCCGTCACCGTGCCGCCGAGCCCGAACGGATTGCCGATCGCGAGCACCCAATCCCCCACCCGCATCGTCGAGGAATCGCCGAAGGAGAGCGCGTGAAGCGGCTTGTCCGGCTTGACCTGAAGCACTGCGATGTCGGTGCGGTCATCACGCCCGACCAGCTTCGCCTTCATCGAGGTGCCATCCTGCAGGGTGACGGTGATTTCATCGGCGCCATCGATCACGTGGTTGTTGGTGACGATGATGCCGGAGGCATCGACGACGAAACCGGAGCCGAGGCTCTGCATTTTACGCACCGGCCCCTGGCCGTCATCCGCCCCCCCGCCTTGTCCCCCGCCTTGCCCGCCGCCTTGCCCCCCGGGGCGGTTCTTTTCCATGAAATCATGGAAAAACTGCTCGAATGGCGAGCCGGGCGGAAAGACCGGCATTTCCGGCAGATTGCCAGCGCGCGCCTGCACGTTCTGGCTGCTCGCGACATTGACCACGCCGGGCAGCAATTCGGCGGCGAGATCGGCGAAGCTCGCCGGCGCCTCGCGCGCGCTCGCCGGGGCAAACCTCGCCGGCACCACGACGAACGCGGCCAGCGCGGCGGCAGCGGCGAGAAAACGCAGGCGGCGGAAAGAAGCGTTGATCATGAAAACCCTGTCCTCTTGAGACCGAAGGCAAAATTGGCCCCGATGTGGCCTTCGCGCAAGCGTCCCCTCAGGGCACGCTCGGCGCCGCGCGCAAATAGCCGAAAAACGGCGTATCCGAGCCCAAAATCAGGCGGCTTCCCCCGCCCGCGAGCCCGGCGCGATAGGCCGCGAGCGTCCGCCAGATGGCAAAAAATTGCGGATCCTGCTGATAGGCACCGGCATAGAGGGCGATGGTCTTCTGTTCGCCCTCGCCACGCAGCCGCTCGGCCTCACCGCGCGCCTCGGCAAGCAAAACGGTGCGCTCGCGCTCGGCATCCGCCCGGATGCGCGCCGACGCTTCCGCCCCCTCGGCGCGCGCCTGTTTGGCCACCCGCTCGCGCTCGGATTGCATACGGCTCAAAATGGCCTGGGTGTTCTCCGCCGGAAGAAGATCGG
>JAKAQU010000213.1 GCA_021819535.1 Pseudomonadota bacterium
GATGACCGGCGGGGCCGCGCGCTCGGCGACGGCCCGCCATATTCTCGCCTCCGTCCTCGCGCGCCCGGTGAGCACGATCGACCAGCCCGAGGCCGGCAGCGCGGGTGCGGCGATGATCGCGGCGCTCGCGACCGGAATCTATCCCGATATGAAACAATGTGTCGTGGACTGGGTTTTGCCGCGTCTCAAGGCGCCTCTTCCGCCCGATGCGGCGCTCGTTCCGCGCTATGACGCGCTCTTTCCCCTCTATCGCCAATCCTGCGCCGCGATGATGCCGATTTGGCGGGGGTTTGCCTCGGGCAAGGACACACACACGCAATGACGCACACACGCAATGACGCACGCAATGACGAATGAGAGCGCTCCCTGCGAGATCGCCATCATCGGCGACCGCTTCATGCTGCCGGGGATGTTCGCAGACCATATTCGCGAGATTTGTGGCGCGCGCGCTGTTCTTCGCACGCTTTGTCTCCCCTGGCCGGACGAGCCGATGGAACATGGCTATGCCCGGCCCGGTCTCGATGGGCTCAAGGAATATCAGGGCGATCCCGAGGAGATCGTCGATTTCATCGGCGGCGCCGAGGTGCTGGTCACACATCTCGCCCCGGTTTCGGCCGGGATGCTGGAACGCCTCTCAGGCTTGAAGCTGATCGCGGTCTCGCGCGGCGGGCCGGTCAATATCGACCTCGCTGCCGCGCGCGCGGCGGGCGTTCGCGTCGTCAATACGCCGGGGCGCAATGCCGGCGCGGTCGCCGAATTCGCGATCGGCGCCATCCTCGCCGAAACCCGGCTGATCCGCGCCGGCCACGAGGCGCTGCGTCGCGGCGAGTGGCGGGGCGATCTCTATCGCGCCGACCGCACCGGGCGCGAATTGTCGGAAATGACGGTCGGCGTCATCGGCTATGGCCAGATCGGAAGCCGCGTCGTGCGGCTGTTGCGCGCCTTCGGCTGCCGCATCCTGGTCGCCGATCCTTATGTGCAGCTCTCCGCCGCCGATCGCGAGGATGGCGTTCTCCATGTCGCGCTCGATGAACTTCTCGCGCAGGCGGACGTGATCACCCTTCATGCGCGGGTGACGGCGGAGACGACCGGCTTCATCGGCGGCGCGCAGTTCGCGGCAATGAAGCCGGGCGCGATCTTCGTCAATACCGCGCGCGGGCCGATGGTTGATTACGATGCGCTCTATGAGGCGCTCAGCTCCGGCCATCTCGGCGGCGCGATGCTGGAGACGTTCGCGATCGAGCCGGTGCCGGCGGACTGGCCGCTCCTCAAGCTGCCGAACGTGACCTTGACGCCGCATATCGCCGGCGCCTCGGTGAAAACCATCACCATCGCCGCGCAAGCCTGCGCCGAGGAAATCAGGCGCTATCTCGCCGGCGAGCCGCCGGTCAATCCGTGCTGAGGACATCATCATGAAACATCGCAAGGAACGTGAGGCGCTCGTCGCTGCCTGCCAGCAGATGAACGCGCTCGGCATCAATCAGGGCACATCGGGCAATATCAGCCTTCGCGCCGGGGACGTGATGCTGATTTCGCCCTCTGCCCTTCCCTATGATCAGATGCGGGCGGAGGATGTCGTCGAAATGCCGCTCGCCGGCGAATATGGGGTATCGCATGGCGCGATGAAGCCTTCGACCGAATGGCGGTTTCACCTCGACATCATGAAATCCCGGCCCGAGGCCGGCGCCATCGTGCATGCGCACCCGACCCATTGCACGACGCTTGCGATCGCGCGGAAACCGATCCCCGCGTGCCACTATATGATTGCGGCCTTCGGCGGCACCGATGTGCGCTGCGCGCCCTATGCGACGTTCGGCACCAAGGAACTCTCGGAGCACGCGCTCACTGCGCTCGCAGGGCGGCATGCCTGTCTCCTCGCCAATCACGGCATGATCGTCGTCGGCACATCGCTCGCCAAGGCGATGTGGCTCGCCGTCGAGTTGGAGACCATCGCGCGGCAATACGTGCTGAGCCTTCTGATCGGCGGCCCGGTTTTGCTGAGTGATGAAGACATCGCGGCGACGGCGGCGAAATTCGCGACCTATGGCGTGCAGGATGCGCCGCCGCCGGCCGGGGCGAAGATCGCCCGGGCGTCCTGATGGCCGAGCCCTACGATCTTCTCGTCATCGGCGGCGGCGTCAATGGCGCCGGCATCGCGCGCGACGCGGCGGGGCGCGGCTTGTCGGTCTTGCTGTGCGAAAAAGGCGATCTCGCGCAGGGAACCTCCTCGCGTTCGGGCAAGCTCATCCATGGCGGCCTGCGCTATCTCGAATATTACGAATTCCGCCTGGTGCGCGAGGCGCTGATCGAGCGCGAGGTCTTGTTGCGCGCAGCCCCCCACATCGTCTGGCCGATGCGTTTCGTCCTGCCCCATAGCCGCGAGCAGCGCCCGGCCTGGATGATCCGCCTCGGTCTTTTCCTCTATGATCATCTCGGCGGGCGGAAGCGTTTGCCGGGCACGCGGCGGCTCGATCTCCGGCGCGCGCCGGAGGGCGAGCCGGTTCGCGAAACCTATCGCCTCGCCTTCGAATATTCCGATTGCTGGGTCGAGGATGCGCGCCTCGTCGTGTTGAATGCGCTCGATGCGGGTGCGCGTGGCGCCGATATCCGGGTGCAGACCGAGCTTCTCTCCGCGCGGCGGGCGGGTGGTCTCTGGCAGGCTTTATTGCGCAGCCCCGATGGCGGGATGGCCGAGGTTGCGGCGCGCGGGATGGTGAACGCGGCCGGGCCGTGGGTCGAGAAAATCCTCACCGGCGCGATCGGCGCCAATACGCCGCGCCGCGTGCGGCTGGTCAAGGGGAGCCACATCGTGGTCCCGAAATTCTGGCAGGGATCTCACGCCTATCTTCTGCAGAACGATGACAAGCGCGTGATCTTCGTCAATCCCTATGAAGACGATCTCTGCCTGATCGGCACCACCGACATTCCCTATGAGGGAAAGATCGACGATGTCGCGATCGATGATGACGAGCGCGATTATCTCTGCCGCGCCGTCAGCCGCTATATGCGAAAGGAACTCCGCCCCTCCGATATCGTGCAGGAATTCTCCGGCGTGCGGCCGCTCTATGACGACCGCGCCGACAATCCCTCGGCGGTGACGCGCGATTACGTGTTCGATCTCGAAGCCCCCTCGGGGGGCGCCCCGCTTCTTTCGGTTTTCGGCGGCAAGATCACGACGTTTCGCAAGCTTGCGGAGCACGCCCTCCTCAAACTCAAACCCTTTTTCCCGCATATGCAAAGCACCTGGACCGATCGCGCGCCCCTCCCTGGCGGCGATATGGAAGATGCGCTCTTCGCGCCCTGGGCGGAGGCGTTCGCTCGCCGCTTTTCTTTTCTGCCACCGCCGCTCGCCCGCCATTATGCGCGGCAATATGGCACGCGCGCGCTCGCTCTCCTCGACGGGGCGAAGACGCTCGACGATCTCGGGCAATATTTCGGCGGCTTGCTCTATGCGCGCGAGGCCGATTTTCTCATGCGCACCGAATGGGCGATGACGGCCGAGGACATTCTCGAACGCCGCACCAAGCATCTTCTCCATCTCACGCCCGCGCAACGCGACGCCTTCGCCGCCTGGATGGCCAGGGCATGAGCGCCAGGGCATGAGCGACATCAGGGAAAATCCGGAATTCGCCGCCCTTCTTCGCTACAGTGCCGCGATCGGCGCCGATGCCGCGCTGGTTCAGGGCGCGGGCGGCAATGTTTCGCTCAAGATCGGCGATGGCTCGGGCGATACATTATGGGTCAAGGCGTCCGGCACCTGGCTTCTCGAGGCGGAGAGGAGAGACATCATGGTGCCGGTGGCGCTCGCCCCGCTCCAGGAGGCGATCGCGGCCAGCGATGAGGCCGCGATCGAGGATCTCAGGCGCTTCGTGCGCATGGAGAAGAACCGCGCCGGCCTTCGCCCCTCGATCGAGACCACCCTGCACGCGCTGTTGCCGCATCCGGTCGTCGTCCATGTGCATTGCGTCGAGACCATCGCCTGGGCCTGCCGCAATGATGCGGAGGCAGCGCTCGCGCCGCTGCTCGCCGGGATCGCCTTCGCGTTCATCCCCTATGTCCGCCCGGGCGCGCCCTTGACCCGCGTCATCGCGGCCCGCCTCGGGGATGCGCCTGGTGCGATCGATGTTCTCGTCCTCGGCAATCATGGCCTCGTCGTCGGCGCAGCAACGGTCGCCGCGGCCGGGCGCCTGATCGCCGAGGTGGCAGGGCGTCTTCGCCGCCGCCCGCGCCCGCCGCCCTTTCCACGCGCACTTCCCGATTATGCGCAGTACCGCCCGGCCAAGGATCCGATGGTCCATGCCATCGCGACCGACGCGCTTTCGCTTGCGGTCGCGCGTCGCGGCTCGCTCTATCCCGATCACGTCATTTTTCTCGGGCCCGGCATAGCCGAGACGACGGCGGGCGACCCCGTGATGCTGGTGCTGCCCGGGCGCGGCGTTCTCCTGCGCGAGGATGCCTCGGGCGGCGCGCTCGCGCTCGCGCGCTGCCTCGCCGATGTCACCGCCCGCCTTGCCCCCGACGAGCCACTCCGCCCCTTGAGCGCAGACCAGGAGCGGGAACTGCTCGGCTGGGATGCCGAGCAATACCGCAAAACGCAGGATCGGCGGTGAGCGGGGTTGCGATCGGCCTCGATCTCGGCACATCCGGGGTGCGGGCGGCCCTGGTCGATGCCGCGCGGAGGCCGCTCGCCTTCGCCGCCGCGGCGATCAGGGAGGGGCGGCGGCGCGATCCCGAAAGCTGGTGGCAGGCGACGCTCGCGGCACTCGACGGGCTTCGCGCCGAGGCCGATCTCGGCGGCGTGCGGGCGCTCGCGGTCGATGGCACGTCGGGGACGGTGCTCGCCTGCGATGCCGGCGGGCGGCCGCTCGCCCCGGCCAGTCTCTACAACGATACCGCCGATCCCGCCCTGGTTGCGCGCATTGCCGCCTTTGCTCCGCCCGACAGCGCGGCGCGCGGGGCGACGTCGCCGGCGGCCCGCCTGCTCGCCTTTCAGGATGCGCCGGGTTGCGCCGCTCTGCTGCACGAGGCGGATTGGCTGGCCGGGCGGCTCTCTGGCGTCTTTGGCGTGAGCGACGCCAATAACGCGCTCAAGACCGGGTATGACCCGGGCCTCGGGCGCTGGCCGGACTGGCTCGCCGAAGCCGGGATACGGCGCGATCTGCTGCCCGCGGTGCAGGCGCCGGCGACACCGATCGCCGCCATCCTTCCCGATATCGCGGCAAAGACCGGGATTGCTGCCGCGGCCCTGGTGGTGAGCGGCACCACCGATGGCTGCGCCGCTTTCCTCGCGACCGGGGCAGCGCGGCCCGGGGACGGCGTCACCTCGCTCGGCACCACGCTGACCCTGAAGCTGGTCTCCGACCGCCCGATCGTCGCCGCGGAATTCGGCCTCTACAGCCATCGTCTCGGCGAGATCTGGCTCTCCGGCGGGGCTTCCAACAGCGGCGGCGCGGCGCTCGCGCGGCATTTCGATGCGGCCAGCCTCGCCCGGCTCTCGGCGCGGATCGATGTCACGCGCGAAAGCGGCCTCGATTACTACCCCTTGCCGCGCCCGGGTGAGCGGTTTCCGATCGCCGATCCCGCTTTTTCGCCGCGCGAGACGCCG
>JAKAQU010000214.1 GCA_021819535.1 Pseudomonadota bacterium
ACAAAAAATATTAATTATTGAGCGTTATTATTTATTTGTTAACGATTTAGTATATTTTGAGACATTGGCGCGCGGGCAGCCCAGCCGAGCCGCTGCAATTCCGGTATCGTTGCCTCTTCCTCTGGCCGGCCGAGGCAGAAATAGCCGACCAGGCGCCAGGATCGCGGCACATCGAGAATTTCCGGCATTTCAGCGGGGTCGAGGATGGAAACCCAGCCGAGCCCGATCCCTTCGGCGCGAGCGGCGAGCCAAATGGTATGGATCGCCGCCACCACCGAATATTCCGCCGTCTCCGGCATGGTCTGGCGTCCGAGCCCCGCACCCTGCTCGGTCGCGCGATCGGAGAAGGCGGCGAACTGCACCGGAGCAATATCGAGCCCGGCGAGCTTGAGCCGGGCATAGAGCGCCGCCCGCTCGCCGTCATAGCCGGCCAGCGCCCGCTGGTTGCACGCCTCGAACAGGGCGCGCACCCGCGTGCGGCGCGCCGGATCGGCGACGATCGCAAAGCGCCACGGCTCGCTGAGCCCGACCGAAGGGGCGAGACGAGCAAGCGCGAAAAGCCGCTCCAGCACGCCCTCGGGCAGGGGA
This sequence comes from Pseudomonadota bacterium, assembly GCA_021819535.1. Classification (GTDB taxonomy): domain Bacteria; phylum Pseudomonadota; class Alphaproteobacteria; order Acetobacterales; family Acetobacteraceae; genus Acidibrevibacterium. Next base: position 589 of record JAKAQU010000214.1, read on the forward strand.
TCAGGGCGGAAATGGCGGACGTCGCGGCGCAACGCGAAGAGTGCCGCAAGCGTTGCGCGAAACCCGTCATCGAACGCGGCCGCGACCGTGCTCAAAACAGCCGCGCCCCGTCCGGGAGCTTGAAATCGGGGCGCACCAGCACGACCGCGCCATCCTCGTCGGCAAGCCCGAGGGTCAGTGCCTCGCTCAGGAAGGGGCCGATCTGACGGGGCGGAAAATTCACCACCCCCAGCACCTGCCGGCCGATCAATTGATCGGGATGGTAATGGACGGTGATCTGCGCCGAAGAGCGCCTGACGCCGATTTCCGGGCCGAAATCGATCCAGAGCTGGAGGGCGGGCTTGCGCGCCTCGGGAAAAATCCTGGCGTCGATCACCGTGCCGAGACGGATGTCGATGCGCTCGAAATCCTCGCTGGTGATGCTCATCGTCCTCGCTCCCCGATTTTCGCGTGCCGCCCCGTCCCCGGTATCCCTGCCGTCCGGTCTTCCTTATATAAGCTCAATGCCAGATATAATCCCAATGCCGGGGCAACGCGCGAGGGAGTGAACATGCGGGATTTCCATCTGCCGGGGCGAAGCCCCGTTTATGCCAGCTCGGGAATGGCGGCGACATCCATGCCGGCGGCGACCCTGACCGCGCTCGATGTCCTCCGCGCCGGCGGCAATGCGCTCGATGCCGCGATCGCCGCGGTCGCCGTGCTCGGTGTGATCGAGCCGCAATCGACCGGGATCGGCGGTGATTGCTTCTGCCTCTACGCGCCGGCGGGGTCGGGCAAGGTTGTCGCGCTGAACGGCTCCGGCCGTGCGCCGGCGGCGGCCAGCATCGATTTTTTCGAGAGCCAGAACCTCGCCTCGCTTCCCGATCACTCTCCCCACGCCGTCACCATCCCCGGCGCGGTCGCCGCCTGGGAAAAACTGCTCGCTGCCCACGGCAGCAAGGGGCTCGATGAATTGCTGCGCCCGGCGATCCGCTTCGCCGACGAGGGCCATCCGGTCGCGCCCCGCGTCGCCGCCGACTGGGCGGACGCGGCCGAGAAGCTTCGCACCACCGGCGCTGCCGCCTTCCTCCCCGAAGGCGCCGCGCCAAAGCCGGGGACGCTGTTCCGCCAGCCGGCACTCGCCGCAACGCTGCGCAGGATCGCACGCGAAGGTGCCCGCGGCTTTTACGAGGGCGAGATCGCGGCCGACATGGTCGCGACACTCCGCGCCCATGGCGGCCGGCATGAGATGAGCGATTTTGCCGCCGGCCTCACCGGGCCGGAGTTTGTCGCACCGATCCAGGCCGCCTGGCGCGGGCATGAGATCTGGCAATGCCCGCCCAATGGTTCCGGGCTTCTGGTGCTGATGCTGATGGGTATTCTCGATGGTCTGCCGCCTGATCCGGAGGGGCCGCTCGGCCTTGCGCGCGTCCATCGCCATGCCGAGGCGGCGCGGCTGGTCTATCGCGATCGCGACGCGTTTCTCGCCGATCCCGCGCAGGCGGAGGTGCCGGTCGCGCGCCTCACCAGCAGAGGCTACCTCGCCGCCCTCCGCACCCTGATCGACCCGGCGCGGGCGATGGCCCGGCTTCCGGCGGCAGGCGAGAGCGAACTCCCGCGCCATCCCGATACCGTCTATCTCTGCGTCGTCGATCGCGACGGCAATGCCTGCAGCCTGATCAATTCGCTCTATCAGAGCTTCGGCTCCGGTATTCTCGCGGAAAAATCCGGGGTGATGCTGCATAATCGCGGCCTCGGCTTCCGGCTCGAACGCGGCCATCCGAATTGTATCGCGCCGAACAAGCGGCCGATGCACACCATCATCCCCGGCATGCTGACCAAGGACGGCGCGGCGGTGATGCCGTTCGGCGTCATGGGCGGGCATTTCCAGCCGATGGGCCAGAGCCTGCTGCTCAGCAATCTGTTCGATTACGGCCTCGATCTCCAGGAAGCGCTCGATCTTGCGCGTTTCTTCCCACAGGCGGGAAATCTTGAACTCGAACGCGGCATCCCCGATTCCCTGGCCGCCCGCCTCGCCGCGCTCGGACATCGGCCGACGCGGATCGAGCGCCCGCTCGGCGGCGGCCAGGCGATCATGATCGACCGTGCCCGTGGCGTCTTGATCGGCGGGTCCGATCCGCGCAAAGACGGGCTGGCATTGGGCTATTGAGAAATCAGGGGGATCGAGCACCATGAAGGATTCCTGCGACCTGCCAGCGACCGAGGCCCGGGCGCTGATCGGCGCCAAAAAACTCTCGCCGGTCGAACTCGTCGAAAGCTGCATCGCGCGGATCGAGGCGGTCGATCATGCGGTCAACGCCGTGGTCGCGCGTGATTTCGAGCGTGCCCTTGATGCCGCCCGCGCAGCCGAGGCCAAGGTCATGCGCGGCGAGGCGCTGGGGGCGCTGCACGGGCTTCCGGTCGGGATCAAGGATCTCGAGGATGTCGCCGGGCTCCGCACCACCTATGGCAGCCCGATCTATCGCGACCATGTGCCGGCCGGTGATGAGCGGCTGGTCGCCGCCTTGCGCGCGAGCGGTGCGATCGTCCTCGGCAAGACCAACACGCCGGAATGGGGCGCCGGCGCCAATACCCGCAACGCCGTCTACGGCGCGACCGGCAACCCGTTCGATCCGCAAAAATCCGCCGCCGGTTCCTCGGGCGGCTCGGCGGTCGCACTCGCGACCGGGATGGTGCCGCTCGCCTCGGGCTCCGACATGGGGGGAAGTCTCCGCAACCCGGCGGGGTTTTGCGGCATCGTCGGCTTCCGTCCCTCGCCGGGGCTGGTGCCGAGCGAAAAGCGCGGGCTCGGCTGGTCGCCGCTCGGCGTGCTCGGGCCGATGGCGCGCAACGTCGCCGATCTCGCGCTGATGCTCTCGGCGATGGTCGGTGATGACGCGCGTGATCCGCTCGCCTATACGCTGCACGGGCGGCGCGTGCGCCGGGGCGAGGATTTCGCCCGCCCGGGCCCGATCGATCTCAGCGCGCTCCGCGTCGCCCTCAGCCCCGATCTCGGCTTTGCCCCGACCGAACGCCACATCGCCACCGTGTTCGGCGAAAAAACCGCGCTGTTCCGGGGGGTTTTCGCCCGCGCCGAGGATGCGGCGCCGGATTGCGCCGGCGCCGATGAGGCGTTCGCCATTCTGCGGGCGGTGAATTTCGTCGCCGCCCATCGCGAGAAGGCGGAGATGCGGCCCAAGGATGTCGGCCCCAATGTGCGCGCCAATGTCGCCGAGGGGCTCGGCTACAGCGCCGCCGATGTCGCCCGCGCCGAGCTTCTGCAAACCGCGCTCTATCGTCGCTGGCAGGATTTTTTCGTCGATCACGACATCATCCTGACCCCGACGCTGACCATCAGCCCGCGTTCCTGGCGTGAACTTTATCCCGCCGAGATCGACGGGCGGCCGACCAAGACCTATTTCCACTGGCTGGCACTCGCCTATGCCGTGACGCTGGCCGGCCATCCGGCGCTGTCGCTTCCGCTCGGCCTCGATCACGCCGGGATGCCGTTTGGCCTCCAGATCATCGGCCCGCGGGGTGGCGATGCCTTGGTGCTCGCGGTCGCGCAAGCGCTGGAGCGGGTGCTCGCCGATGATCCGCGGACGGCGCGCCCGATCCCCGATCTCGCGCGCCTCAAAGCGGCGCCGCCGATCAGCGCGATGGCGGGATTTCTCGGCTTCGCTTGATCTGGATTAATCGGCGACTTCTGCAAACCCTCTAGAAGGCATGGATTCCACCTGCGGGGAGTAAGGACATGGTCGAAGACTGGCTGGCGCTGATCAACAACATGAACGGGGCGGTGCGCGATTTGCGCAAGGCCGCGCCCGACACCATGAAGGCGTTTTCCGACATGGCGCAGGCGGCGCATGGCGGCGAGGGTCTCGATTTCAAAACCAAGGAATTGATTGCGCTCGCGATCGGGGTTGCGACCCGTTGCGCGCCGTGCATCGCCTATCACGCCGAGGGCGCGGTGAAGCATGGTGCGACCCGCGGGGAGGTTGCGGAGACGCTGGCGATGTCGATCTACATGGGCGCCGGCCCCTCGGTGATGTATGCCGCCGAGGCGCTTGAGGCGGTCGATCAGATGCTGGCGAAGACTGCCGCCAAGGCGTGATCGGCCGGAGCCGTTTCCTCGCCGGGGCGCTGGCGTTCGCGCTGATCGCGCCGTTGCCGGTGGCGGCCGGCGAAACGCTCGCTGCCATTCGCGCCTCCGGCGAACTCCGTGTCGGCTTTCCTGGCGATTACGCCCCGTTTGCGCTCGCTGACCCGGGGGCGGCGAAGGATTGGCGCGGGTTCGATGTCGATGTCGCGCGGGCGATGGCGGCGGCACTCGGCGCACGCCTGGTTTTCGTGCAAACGGGCTGGCCCGGGCTGATGGCGGATCTTGCGGCCGGCAAATTCGATCTCGGTGCCGGCGGGATCACGGTGACGCCCGAGCGCGCGGCGCATGCGATGTTTTCCGCGCCCGTTCTCGAGGACGGCAAGGTCGCGCTCACCCGCTGCACCGATGTCGCCCGCTTCACGAGCCTGGCTGCGATCGATCGCCCCGGCATTCGCGTCATCACCAACCCGGGCGGCACCAATGAGAGCTTCGATCGCGCCCATCTTCATATCGCGGCGATATTGGTATTTCCCGACAATCGCGGCATTTTCCCATCCCTTGCCGCCGGCGCCGCCGATCTGATGATCACCGATGCGGCGGAAGCGCGCTATCAGCAGCGCCAGACCCCGGGGCTGTGCGCGGTTCATCCCGAAGCGCCATTCGTCGTCAGCGAAAAAGCTTATCTTCTGCCGCGAGATGATGCCGTGTGGCGCGATTGGGTCGATGGCTTCCTCGCCGAAGCGCAGCGTAATGGTAGCTTTGCCGCCTGGCGGGCGCGTTGGCTCGGCGAAAAATAAATATAAAGACTTTTATTCTGTTCCCTCGGGGTAGCAGACTCCTCGGAGCGGGCAGTGCCTACGGCACTGCCCCC
>JAKAQU010000215.1 GCA_021819535.1 Pseudomonadota bacterium
AACAAGGCATTGCTCGCGGCATCGGTGCCGGAGAGAAACACCCCGACCCAGCCGAGAAAGGGCGAGACCAGCGGGAACAAAAGGCCGAGCGAGGCGACGCCGAGGCCGAGCGTATAGGTCATGCCGGAATAATTCATCAGATAGGCGAGGCCGACGATGAGGACGACCGTCAGCATCGCGAGCCAGATCTGGTGCCAGGTATCGGCGACCGCTTTCGCGAAGCCGCGCGGCCCCACCCCCATCAGCGCCGCCGCGACGATGGCGGCGACCAGAATGGCGGTGCCGGTGCCGAGCGGCTGGAAATCCCAGATCGCGGCGTACGGCGTCTTATAGAGGGTGATGAAGACTGCCTTATGGAGGCCGGGCCAGGCGATCTTCGTATCGCCGATCAGAAACACCTTGAGGATGGTCCAGACGATGACGACGACCGAGACCAGCACCCACGGCATCCAGCCCGCCCACGGGCTCAGCGTCTCGTGGCGGGCGCCGTCGCGGATATGGCTCGCGATCGCATAGGCGGGATCATGCGCCGGGCGCCAGATTTTGAGAAACGCGACGGTGACGATGAGCGAGACCAGGGAGGAGAGAACGTCGGTCAGCGCGTAATTGACGAAATTGGACACCACGAACTGGGTCAGCGCGAAACCTGCGCCGGCGACCAGCAGCATCGGCCAGACGGCGGCGAGCGAACGCCGCCCGCCATAGAGCGCGATCACGTAGAACGGCAGGATGAAGGCGAAAAACGGCAATTGCCGCCCGACCATCTGCCCGAGCGGCAGCGCCGGGAGATGCGTCACCGCACCGAGCACGGTGATGGGAACGCCGAGCGCGCCGAACGCGACCGGGGCGGTGTTGAAGATGAGGGTGTAGGTCAGCGCCTCGAGCGGGCGGAAGCCGACCATGATCAGGAGCGAGGAGGTGATCGCGACCGGGGTTCCGAAGCCGGCGATCCCTTCGAGGAGGGCCCCGAAACAGAACGCCACCACCACGAGGACGACGCGGCGGTCATTGGGGAGATGGACCAGAACCCAGTCACGGAACGCATCGAAGCGCCCGGCGGCGACCGCGAGATTATAGAGAAGAAGCGCGGTGAAAACGATCCACATCACCGGCCAAAGGGCGAAGATGATGCCATTGGCGACCGAATTGAAGGCGAGACCGGCCGGCAACTGCCAGACGCCGATCGCGATGACGAGACCGACGATCAATCCGGCGAGCGAGGATTGCCAGGCCGGTCGCCGCGCGATGCCGAGAAGCGCGAGCACGACGGCGATCGGCAATGCCGCGATGACGAAGGAAAGCGGCAAACTCCCCGCGACCGGCGTCAATAATTGTTGGAACATGGACCCCTCCCCCCAGGTACGATTCCCGCGAATCTTTAAAGTGTTAACCGCGTCTTGTCACGGGGAGGACTTGTCGCGGCACTTTTCACCCGCCGGTTGCGCCCGTCGCCTATTTCCTCGTGACCACGGCCGGCGCGTTGCACAGCGGGGGAGGAGTGATTAGTTTCGGTCGGGAGCCACCCCTCCAAACCGGGGGCCACGAGACCAGCGGGAGCCATGCGCGTTCTGATCGATCACAGGCTGGGTGGCACGGTTGCGGATTCCCGCCCGCGCCACCCGGAGAAAGCCAACCGACCCGATAATCCGGTCGCGCGCAAACCGGCCTGGATCCGGGTCAAGGCGCCGACCCATCCGGTCTATCACGAAACCCGCGCGCTGCTCGCCGAAAACCGTCTGCATACGGTGTGCGAAGAGGCGGCCTGCCCCAATATCGGCGAATGCTGGTCGCATCGCCACGCCACCATGATGATCATGGGCGATACCTGCACCCGCGCCTGCGGCTTCTGTCATGTCCGCACCGGCCAGCCAGGACCGCTCGATGCCGATGAGCCGGCGCGCGTCGCCGACGCGATCGCGCGGCTCGGCCTCCGTCATGTCGTCATCACCTCGGTCGATCGCGACGATCTCGATGACGGGGGTGCTGCCCATTTCGCCGCGGTGATCGGCGCCGTCCGCATCCGCGCGCCGGAAACCACGATCGAGGTGCTGACCCCCGATTTCCTGCGCAAGGGGGCTGCGTGGCGGGCGGTCGCCGAGGCACGCCCGGATGTCTTCAATCACAATCTCGAGACCGTACCGCGGCTCTATCCCGAAATTCGCCCCGGCGCGCGCTATTATCAGTCGCTCCGCCTGCTCGATCAGGTGAAAAGCGCGGTGCCGAGGATTTTTACCAAATCCGGCCTGATGCTGGGCCTCGGCGAAAGCCGCGCCGAGATCGCGCAGGTGATGGATGATCTCCGCATCGCCGGGGTCGATTTTCTGACGCTCGGCCAATATCTCCAACCCACCCCCAAGCACGCGGCGGTGGCGCGCTTCGTGCCGCCGGAAGAATTCGCCGAATATGCGGCGCTCGCCCGCGCGCGCGGCTTCGCCATGGTCGCCGCCTCGCCGCTCACGCGGAGTTCCTACCACGCCGACGCCGATTTCGCGCTGCTCAAGGCCGCGCGCGGCGAAGGCGGCGCGGGCCGGTAATGCCGACGCACGCCGAACGAAGGGTCGTCGGGTATCGGCCCGAGCAGATTTTCGATCTCGTCGCCGATATCGGCAAATACCCCGAATTCCTGCCCTGGTGCATCGGCGCCCGGGTGCGCGCGCAAAGCGAGCAGGAAGTGGTCGCCGATCTCACCATCGGCTTCGGGCCGTTCCGCGAGAGTTTCACGAGCCGCGTCGCCCTCGAACGGCCGCGCCTCATTCGTGTCCGCTACGAGAACGGCCCGTTCCGCTATCTCAACAACCAATGGCGCTTCGCGCCCGACCCTGGGGGGGCGCATGTCGATTTCTTCGTCGATTTCGAGTTCCGCTCGCGCCTCTTGCAGGCGGCGATCGGCGTCGTCTTCAATGAGGCGGTGCGGCGCATGGTAAATGCCTTTCTCAAACGCGCCGGCGAGGTCTATGGCCCGCCCGAACGCCCGGCCCCTGCGTCTCCGCTGGTTTCGGCGAAAACCTGATGGCCCTCGCCCCATCCGCGCCCGACCGCGCCCTGCCGCCGGTCAGGGTGAACCTGTTCTCGGACACGCAATCACGCCCAACCCCGGCGATGCGGGCGGCAATGGCCGCGGCCGAGGTCGGCGATGAGCAGCGCGGCGAGGATCCGACGATCAACGCGCTTTGCGAGCGCATGGCGGCACTTCTCGGCAAGGAGGCGGCGATGTTCCTGCCGTCGGGCACGATGTGCAATGAAATCGCCATCCTCACCCATTGCCGCCCGGGCGATGAGATTCTCGCCCATGAGGCATCCCATATCGCGACCTCGGAGGGCGGCGCGCCGTGGGCGCTCGCCGGGGCGCGGGTTCTCGGCCTTCCCGGCGCGCGCGGGATATTCACCGCCGCGGCGCTGGAAGCGGCGTTCACCTCGCGCGCTTATCGCTACGCCGCGCCGCAGACCCTGGTCGCGGTCGAGCAGACGGCCAATTTCGGTGGCGGCAGCCTCTGGCAATTGGCCGAACTCGAAGCGGTTGCCGACCTCGCCCATGCCGCAGGGCTCGCAACCCACATGGACGGGGCGCGGCTTTTGAACGCGGTGGTGGCAAGCGGAGTTGCCGCGGCAACGATGGCGGCGCCGTTCGATAGCGTCTGGCTCGATTTCACCAAGGGGCTGGGCGCGCCGATCGGCGCCGTTTTGGCCGGAAGTGCCGCCTTCATCGACGCGGCCTGGCGCTGGAAGCAGCGTCTCGGCGGCGCTTTCCGCCAGGGCGGGATCGCCGCCGCCGGCTGTCTCTACGCGCTCGACCATCACATCGCGCGGCTCGCCGAGGACCATGCCAACGCCGCCCATCTCGCTGCCGGTCTCGCCGCTATTCCGGGCATCACGGTCGAGACGCCGGAGACCAACCTCGTGTTTTTCACGCTCACCAATGGCATCGCGATCGAGACCTTGGCGGCGCGGCTTCGCGCGCGCGGCATCCTGATCAGTGTCTTCGGGCATGGCCGCGGTCGGGCGGGCCTGCATCTCGACATTACACGCGCGGACGTGGAACTCGCGATCGAATCATTTCGTATAGCAGTTGAAGGGGTTGAGGGCTTGACCGCGGACGGGCGGAATGATTAGCGGTTGCGGGCCGGCCCTCGTGCCGGGCAACATGGATTCGTCGCGAGCGACACCAAGGAGAATAAACATGAAGCGTATCATCGTTGCGCTGGCTGCCGTTCTGCTCCTCGCGGGACCGGCTTTCGCGCAGAGTGATCTGAAGGCCCAAGGGGCGCAGCCTCAGACCGATCAGAAGCCCCAGAGCCAGCACCACAAGAAGACGGCGCACAAGAAGATGCACAAGAAGGCGACGCCGGCGGCGAATGCCGCGCCGGCGCCGGCCGCGGCCCCGGCGGCGGGCGGTGCCACCCAGAACTAAACACGTGCCTTAGGGCCGCTGGCGGAACGCCACAGCGAAAGGCCGGGGGAGGCGTCACTATCCCCCCGGTTTTTCGGCCCCCCGGTTTTTCAACCCGACCATCGCTCGCCGTCGACGCTCGCGTTCAGATCACGAACTCCTGAAGCAGCCTGATCGCTTCCGTCGTCGCGGCCGCCCGGATTGCATCGCGGCTGCCGACGAATTTTTTCGCGATGGCCTTTGTCCCATCCGCGCGCGCAAGCCCGAACCACACCAGGCCCACCGGTTTTTCGGCACTCCCCCCCTCCGGCCCGGCGATTCCGGTGATCGCAAGCGCGAGGCTCGTCCCGGCGCGCGCCCGCGCGCCGGCCGCCATCGCCTCGGCAACTTCCCTGCTCACCGCGCCATGGGTTGCGATCAGGTCCGCCGCGACGTCGAGAGTTTCATTTTTCGCGGCGTTCGAATAGGTGACGAACCCGCGCTCGAACACCGCGCTCGCGCCGGGGATGGCGGTGAGGAGGGCTGCGACGAGGCCGCCGGTGCAGCTTTCCGCGGTCGCAAGCGTGAGCCCGCGGGCGCGGCAGGCGGCGAGCAGCGTCTCGGCCGCGCGGTATTCCTCTTCATCCGGGGTCATCGCCACCCTCCCATTTTTCCAACCAGCCAGAGCAATAACGCCGCGAGCGCACCCGCCGCCAAATCATCACCCATGACGCCAAGCGCATCATGCCGGCGATCGAGCCAGCCGACCGGGCCCGGCTTCACGATATCGAACAGGCGAAACAGCGCGAAGCCGAGGGCGATCGGCGCCCATCTCGGCTCGTGGAGCGGCGTGAGCGCGAGCCATTGCCCGGCGATCTCATCGATCACCACCCAGGAGGGATCGCCCCCACCCGCCCCCGCGGCCGCGATCGCGAAAACGCCGCCGAGCGCGGCGAGCGCGGTTGCGATCGGAAGAGCATGACCGCCGAGCGCGATCAGGCCGGCCCCCGCGATGGCGGCAAGAAAGCTCGCGAAAGTGCCCGGCGCGCGCGGAAAAAACCCGGCGCCGAAGCCGCTCGCGAGAGCGCGCGCGATCATGGCGTGGACGTGGTCAGCGGGTCGGCCGCCACCCCCCCGCGCTTGGCCTCGTAGATCACGATA
>JAKAQU010000216.1 GCA_021819535.1 Pseudomonadota bacterium
ATGGAGATTGATCTTCTGGCCGCCGAATTTCAACGCCGTCCGCTGCTCGCGGCCAAACACCTCGCGCTCCATGCCAAGGACGCGCTGATACCAGGCGGCGGTGGCGTCGAGATCGCGGCAGGTGAGCACGAGATGATCGAGACGATCGACGGTGAAGCGCATCATTCGAGCCCGTCGAAGAAATCATTGCCCTTGTCGTCGATGACGATGAAGGCGGGAAAATTCTCGACCGCGATCCGCCAGATCGCCTCCATCCCGAGTTCGGGATATTCCAGCACCTCGACCTTCTTGATGCTCTCCTCGGCGAGGACCGCGGCCGGGCCGCCGATGCTGCCGAGATAGAACCCGCCATGGGTTTTGCACGCCTCGCGCACCACGCGCGAGCGGTTGCCCTTGGCGAGCATCACCATCGAGCCGCCCGCTTTCTGGAATTCGTCGACGTAGCTGTCCATCCGCCCCGCCGTGGTCGGGCCGAAGGAACCGGTTGCGTACCCCGCCGGGGTTTTCGCGGGCCCCGCGTAATAGATCGGATGGTTCTTGAAATAATCGGGCAATCCCTCGCCACGATCGAGCCGCTCTTTGAGCTTGGCGTGGGCGATATCGCGGGCGACGATCAATGTCCCGGTGAGAGCCAGGCGCGTTTTCACCGGATAGCGCGAAAGTGTGCGCCGGATTTCGTCCATCGGCCGATCGAGATCGATCTTCACCACCTCGCCGCCCAAATCCTTCTCAGTGATTTCCGGCAGATAGCGCGCGGGATCGGTCTCCAACTGTTCGAGGAAGACGCCATCGCTGGTGATCTTGGCGAGAATCTGGCGATCGGCGCTGCACGAGACGCCGATCCCGACCGGAAGCGAAGCGCCATGGCGCGGCAAGCGGATGACGCGGACATCGTGGCAGAAATACTTGCCGCCGAACTGCGCGCCGATGCCGATTTCGCGCGAGACCTCGAGAATTTTCTGCTCCCATTCGCGATCGCGAAAGGCGTGGCCGGCGCGGCTTCCCGCCCCTGGCAACCCGTCGAGATAGCGGGTGGAGGCGAGTTTCACGGTTTTCAGCGTCATCTCGGCGCTGGTGCCGCCGATCACGACGGCGAGATGATAGGGCGGGCAGGCCGAGGTGCCGAGGGTCTTCATTTTCGCCGCGATGAAGCCGAGCAGCTTCTCCGGCGTCAGCACGGCGCGGGTTTCCTGATAGAGGAACGTCTTGTTCGCCGAGCCGCCGCCCTTGGCGATGAACTGCAGATGGAATTCCTCGGCATGTGCCTCGCCGGGGGCGGCAAGGATGTCGAACTGCACCGGGAGGTTATTGCCGGTATTGGCTTCCTCGAACATAGAAAGCGGCGCCATCTGCGAATAACGGAGATTGGTTTCGGTGAAGGTGCGATGGACGCCATAGGCGAGCGCCTCCTCCTCGTCGCCATCGACCCAGACGCGCTGGCCCTTTTTGCCGAAGACGAGGGCGGTGCCGGTATCCTGGCACATCGGCAATACGCCATGCCCGGAAATCGCGGCGTTTTTCAAAAATTGCAAGGCGACGAAACGATCATTCGCCGAGGCCTCGGGATCGTCGAGGATCGCGCGCAACTGCGCGAGATGGCCGGGGCGGAGGAGATGGGAGACATCGTGGAAAGCCTGGAAGGCAAGCTCGCTCAGCGCATCGGGCGCAATCCGCACGATGCTACGCCCGGCACAGCGTTCGGTGCTCACCCCGGCGATGTCGAGCCGCTTCCACGGCACATCGCCTTCCTTGAGCGGGAACATCGGCGAATAGAGAAAGCCACTCGGCCGGGCGGCGGGTTTGGCGGGCGGCGTGTCCATCATCTCATTCCTTCGCGTCGGTCGGCGGGTTCGTTGGCATGCGTTTGCGAAAGGCCGCGAGTTCCACGACCTGCGGCGTCGCACTTGGTTTCACCGCCGCCGTTCCTTCTTCCCCATCCGGCGCCGATGCGCGCTCCGTGTCGGTCCCGGCGGCGACGTCCTGCACGGAAACATCCTCGGCCGGCGGGTCGGAGACGCGGAATTGCAGGCCGAATTGCACCGCCGGGTCGGCAAAGGCGGTGATCGCCGCAAACGGCACGGTGATCTTGCTCGCGATGCCGCCGAACGAGAGCCCGACGCCGAAGCGCTGGCGTGCGTGATCGACGGCCAGATCCCAGAACTGATGCTGCAGAACGATGGTGATTTCGCGCGGATATTGCGCGCGGAGCCGGGCCGGCATCTCGACCCCCGGCTGATCGGTGCGGAAGGTGATGAAGAAATGATGCGCACCCGGAAGACCATATCTCTCGGCGTGATCGAGGGCGCGCACGACCACCTCGCGGAGCGCCGCTTCCGCCCAGAAATCATAGGGCAACAGGCTTTCCGGCTCTGCCGTCGTCTCGTCCTCTCGGTCGCTGTCGTCGTCCATCGCGCCCTCGTCCAACGCCGCCTCCATAGCGCGCCCAGACCAGAGAGGCAAAGCATGGCGGGCACGCCTCTTCAAAAGAGCCCCAGGGTCAAAAGAGCCGCAGGGTCAAAAAAGCCGCAGGATGATCGCCCCGCCGAGGATCAGAGCACCCGCCATGAGGCGAGCGGGGCCAAGCCGCTCGCCGATCACCAGCCGCGCGAGCACCATGCCGAACAAAATCGCGGTCTCGCGCAAGGCGGCGATGGCGGCGATCGGCGCCTGCGTCATCGCCCAGAGTGCGAGACCATAAGAGCCGATGCTGCTCGCCGCGGCAGCGAGGCCGATCGCGAAACGCCGGGGCGGCAGGAGGGCCAATTCACGCCCGCGCCAAAATGCCGTCCCGGCCAGAAACAGAACGCCGGTCGCAAGGAACATCGCCAAGGTATAGGCGAAGGGGGCGCCGGAAAGCCGCGCCCCGATCCCGTCATTGAGCGTATAGAGGGCGATGACGGCGATGTTGAGAAGCGCGAACAGGCGGGCCGGGCCGTGCGGCGCGTGGGCCCGGGCCAGCGCGAGGCTGAGCACGCCGAGCGAAATCAGCGCGACCCCGAGCCAGCGCGCCGGCGCCAGAGCCTCGCCGAAAAACACCCCGAGAAGGGCGAGCACGAGCGGCGGCAGCCCCCTCATAAGGGGATAGAGAACCGCCATTTCGCCGGTCTGATAGGCTTTCATCAGCAGAAAAAAATAGGCGACGTGCAACACGGCCGAGAACGCCAGCGCCGGGTAGCAGGCGAGTGCCGGATGGCGAAGAAAAGGGAGCAGCATGAGTGCCAGCACCACACCACCGGCGAGCAAAAGCGCGGTCTCCAAATGTTTGTCCGACCCCGCCTTGAGGACGACATTCCACCCCGCGTGCAAAAACGCCCCGCCGAGCACCGCGGCCATGACGTCAAGCGGCAGCCCTGCCGCCGGCACTCACGGGTTTCCGGCGGCGGACCCGGCCGCAAGCGCCGATTTCTGATGCACCGCCTCAAGCGCCGCGAGCACGCCGGTTTCGGTCAGTATCGGCGGCAGCACGATCGGCGGGCGATCGCCTCCGGGGTAGAAAACATAGAGCGGCACGCCATCGCGATCGAACTGATGCAGGAACGCGGTGATTTCCGTATCCTGGCGCGTCCAGTCGCCAACCATGTAGGCGACGTCACGATCGGCGAGAGCGCGGCGGATTTCCGCCGTGTCCAGCGCCATCCGTTCATTGACGAGGCAGGTGACGCACCACGCCGCCGTCATGTTGACCAGGACCGGCCGCCCTTCGGCACGGAGGGCTGCGAGTTTGCCTGCCGAATAGGGCATCGCCCCGCCCCCGCCGACATCGTTCGCCGCCATCATCGGCGCCTCGGGCAAGGCGGCAGACGCGAGACCGGAGAGAATGGCGAGAGCGGCGAGAACTGCGGTCAACACCGCCGATTGCGCGATCCGGCGCAGCCTCGGCAGCGGGGCCTGCTGGCCGACACCCAAGGCCCAGCCGGCGAAGCCGAGCAAGACGAGCCCTGCCGAAAGCCCGAGCACGCCGGCCGATCCCGCCTCGCGCGAGACCACCCAGGCGAGCCAGGCGGTCGCGCCATACATCGGAAACGCGAGCCCCTGGCGCAGCCATTCCATCCATCTTCCTGGCCGCGGCATGACCCGCCCGAGCCCTGGGAGAAGCGCCAGCAAGAGGTAGGGCGCGGCGAGCCCCATCCCCATCGCGAGAAAAACGCCGAGTGCCGCCGCCGGCTTCGCGACCATCGCCGCCGCCAGCGCCGCCCCCATGAACGGTGCGGTGCAGGGGGTTGCAACCAGCACCGCAAGGAGGCCGGTGAAGAACGAGCCGATCAGGCCATGGCGTCCGGCAAAGCTCTGGCCCAACCCGGTGACGCCGCCGCCGAGCGAGAACACGCCCGAGAGATTGAGACCAACGCCGAACAAGAGCCACGCCATGGCGGTGACCGAGGCCGGGGATTGGAACTGAAACCCCCAGCCCGCCGCGGCCCCGCTCGCCCGGAGCACGATCAGCACCCCACCGAGGAAAACGAAGGTTGCGAGCACGCCGGCGGCATAAGCCAGCGCATGGGCGATGACCGCGCGACGTCGAGCATAGCCGAATTGCGCGAGGCCGATCGCCTTCATCGCCAGAACCGGAAACACACAGGGCATGAAATTGAGGATCAGCCCGCCGAGCAGGCCGAAAATCACGCTCTGCCACAGCGGCAGGGCGGCCGTCGCGGGAAGCGGCACGGCGCCGGGATGGGCGGTGATGGCGATGGCGCGCGTCGGGTCGCCGTCGAATTCGACGACGCCGGCGAGATCGGCATTGGCGTCAAATGCCGGCAGCGTCGCCAGCGCGAGGAACACCCGCCCATTGCCTTTGATTTGCGTCTCGCTGGCATCGGGATCGATCAGCCCCGGGCGCTCGGGGAAGAAATAGGGTCGCCCGGCCAGGCGCCGCGCCTTTTCATCGCCATTTTTGGTCTCGGGCGTAATCACGAGCCGGCCTTCGGGCGTGATCACCGCCGGCCAGTGGCGCATCTGCGGCTCGCGTAGCTCGGCGGCGGCGAAGAGCGGCGCCTGCGCCGAGGGCTTCGGTTCACCCGGCGGCAGAGTGAGACGGAAATGCGCCTCCTCGGGAACGCAGAGCTTGGCGCAGACCAGCCACGTCGCCTGCGCCGTGATTGCGAGCGGGCCGTTCTGCCCGGCCGGGGGCGTAAGACGGGTCGCCAGCACCACCTCACCGGTATAGCCGAACACCGTCACCGGCCCCTCGGTGATCCGCTCCGGCGCCGGCCAGACAAGAGAGCCGGTCGCACCGGGCGAGAGTGCGAGCGTAGGCGGCGCACCCGCGGCACCGGGGTTCTTCCAATAGATATGCCAGCCCGGCGCGAGCCGGAAACGAAGCCCGAGGCGAAGGGGCGCGCCGGGCGCGTAAGAATCGGTCTCGGCGATCAGGCTCACCGTATCGCGCGGGCTCGCGAACGGCACGCTCTCCGCGGCAGAGGCCGGGGCGAGACGCGGCGCGAACGTGGCAAGCATCCCGAGCGCCAGGGTCAGCGACCTCATTCCCATGCCAAACCGCATCGCGCTTCGTTT
>JAKAQU010000217.1 GCA_021819535.1 Pseudomonadota bacterium
CGATCTCCGCGTTGGGCGCAGAGTTCGATGAAATGCGCACCCTTTTCGGCCGATTCGGAAAACAGGATGCCGTTATTGGCGATGATCCCGACGGGATAGCCGTGGATATGGGCGAATCCGGTGACCAGCGTTGACCCGTAAAGACGCTTGAATTCATCGAGCGTGCTGTCATCGACGATGCGGGCGATGATTTCGCGCACCTCGAAGCTCTGGCGCGGATCTTTCGGGATGATGCCGCGCAGCTCGGCAGGATCGTAGCGCGGCGGCGCGGGCGCGCGAAGAGCGAGGCCGACCGGCTTCACGCCGTTGAGATGGCCGACGATGCGCCGCGCGATGGCGAGCGCGTGTTCGTCGTTCTCGGCAAGATGATCGGCAACCCCCGAGATTTTGGCGTGCAATTCGCCGCCGCCGAGATCCTCCGCGCTCACCACCTCGCCGGTCGCGGCTTTGACGAGGGGGGGGCCACCGAGAAAAATCGTGCCCTGGTTGCGGACGATGATGCTCTCGTCCGACATCGCCGGAACATAGGCGCCGCCGGCGGTGCAGGAGCCCATGACCACGGCGATCTGGGCAATGCCGGCCGCCGACATTTGCGCCTGATTGTAGAAGATGCGGCCGAAATGCTCGCGATCGGGAAAAACCTCGTCTTGCGTTGGAAGATTGGCGCCGCCCGAATCGACGAGATAGAGGCAGGGCAGGCGGTTTTCGAGCGCGACCGCTTGTGCGCGAAGATGTTTTTTTACGGTGATCGGAAAATAGCTTCCGCCTTTGACCGTGGCGTCATTGGCGATGACCATGCATTCACGCCCGCTGATCCGGCCGATCCCGGTGACGATGCCGCCCGCCGGCACCGCGCCGTCATACATCCCGAACCCGGCGAGCGGCGAGAGTTCGAGAAATGGTGAGCCGGGATCGAGCAACAGCCTGATCCGCTCGCGCGGCAGCTTTTTCCCGCGCGCGAGATGCCGCGCCGCCGCCTCAGCCCCGCCGCCCGCCGCAATGGCGGCGAGTTTGGCGTCCAAGTCTTCGAGCAGCGCTGCCATCGCCGCGGAATTTTCATGAAATTGCGCCGAGCGCGGATCGATGGTCGAGGAAATTCGCATCTCAGGCGGTCTCGTTGAACAATTCGCGGCCGATCAGCATGCGGCGGATTTCAGAAGTGCCAGCGCCAATCTCGTAAAGCTTGGCATCGCGCAAAAGCCTCCCGGTCGGATAGTCGTTGATATAGCCATTGCCGCCGAGACACTGGATCGCTTCGAGCGCCATCCAGGTCGCGCGCTCGGCGGCGTAGAGAATGGCGCCGGCCGCGTCCTTGCGATTGGTCTCGCCGCGATCGCAACTGGCGGCGACCGCATAGACATAGGCCCGCGCCGCGTTCAGCGTCACATACATATCGGCGATTTTGCCCTGCATGAGTTGGAATTCGCCGATCGGGCGGCCGAACTGGTGGCGTTCGTGGACATAGGGCAGGACGACATCCATGCAGGCCTGCATGATGCCGAGCGGCCCGGCCGCGAGCACCGTGCGCTCGTAATCGAGCCCGCTCATCAGCACATTGACCCCACGCCCGACCGCGCCGAGCACGTTCTCCGCCGGCACTTCGCAGTCGGCGAACACCAATTCGCCGGTATTGGAGCCGCGCATGCCGAGCTTGTCGAGTTTTTGCGCGCAGGAAAATCCCGCAAAGCCGCGCTCGACGATGAAAGCGGTGATGCCGCGCGGCCCGGCCTCGGGATCGGTCTTGGCATAGACGACGATGACATCGGCGTCCGGGCCGTTGGTGATCCACATCTTGGTGCCGTTGAGCACGAAACGATCGCCGCGCCGCTCGGCCCTGAGGCGCATGGAGACGACATCCGAGCCCGCGCCCGGCTCGCTCATCGCCAGTGCCCCGATTTTGGTCCCGGCGGCCAGACCCGGCAGATAGCGCGATTTTTGCGCCTCCGTTCCATTGCGCCTAATCTGGTTGACGCAAAGGTTAGAATGCGCACCATAGGAAAGCCCGACGGAAGCCGAGGCGCGGCTGATTTCCTCCATCGCGACGCAATGGGCGAGATAGCCAAGACCGGTGCCGCCATACGCCTCCTCGACGGTGATGCCAAGGAGGCCGAGCGCGCCCAATTTCGGCCAGAGATCGGGGGGGAAATCATTGTCGCGATCGATGGCGGCGGCGCGCGGCGCGATTTCGACGCTCGCGAATCGTGCCACTTGCTCGCGCAGCATGTCGATTTCCTCGCCGAGTGCGAAATTGAGCCCGCCCGGCGTGTTGACGATGGCCATCGGCGTATCCTCTCAGGAAAGTTCAGGAAAATCGTCTTCGCGGAATTCGCCTTCCTTGCGGGCATCACCAAGCGCGGCTTCCGCGCGGCGAAGTTCGACACGCCGGATCTTGCCGGAAATGGTTTTCGGCAATTCGGTGAATTCGAGACGTCGGATGCGCTTGTAAGGGGCAAGACGCGCGCGCAAATGCTGGAAAATCGACAAGGCCGTCGAGCGATCGGGGGCGGCATCCGCAACCAGAGTGACGAACGCCTTGGGAACTGCAAGCCGTAGCGGATCGGGTGCGGGCACGACGGCGGCTTCGGCGACCGCCGGATGCTCGATCAGCACGCTTTCGAGTTCGAACGGTGAAATGCGGTAATCGGAGGCTTTGAAAATATCATCGGCGCGCCCGACATAGGTCAGATAGCCGTCTTCGTCACGTGCTGCGACATCGCCGGTATGATAGAAGGTTCCCGCGATTTCCTCGATCCCGCCATCGTCATTCTGATAGCCGCGCATCAGGCCGGCCGGCGGCGGGTCGAGCGCGATGCAGACGGCGCCCTCGTCCGCGGGCTTGTCGTCGGCCCCGAGGAGTGTGATGCGATAGCCGGGAAGCGGCCTTCCCATCGAGCCCGACTTGATTTTTTGCCCTGGCGGATTGCCGATCTGCGCCGTGGTTTCGGTCTGTCCGTAGCCATCGCGGATGGTGAGGCCCCAGGCGCGCTCGACCTGCTCGATCACTTCGGGATTGAGCGGCTCACCGGCGCCGGTCACTTCGCGGAGCGTGGTTTTCCACGCCGCGAGATCTTCCTGGATCAAAAGCCGCCAGACGGTCGGCGGCGCGCAGAGCGAAGTGACGCGATGGGCGGTGACGGCATCGAGGAGATCGCGTGCATTGAAGCGCGATTGGTTGAAAATGAACACCGTCGCGCCGGCGTTCCAGGGCGCGAAGAAGCAACTCCAGGCATGTTTCGCCCAGCCCGGCGAGGAGACGTTGAGATGGAGATCGCCCGGCTTGAGCCCTAGCCAATACATCGTCGAGAGATGGCCGACGGGATAGGAGCGATGGCTGTGGAGCACGAGTTTGGGCCGCGCCGTGGTGCCGGAGGTGAAATAGAGCAGCAGCGGGTCATCGGCGCCGGTCTCTCCCGCTGGCGTAAATGTCGCCGATCCCGTCTTGAGGCTTTCGTAATCGATCCACCCCTCTCGAACCGAGCCGACGGCGATGCGGCGAACGCCGGGATCGAGCCCGGCAAATTTTTCCGCAGCCTCCCCATCGGCGACGAGATAGCGCACCCGCCCGCGCGCGAAGCGATCGGCGAGATCGGATGATGTCAGCAAGGTCGTCGCCGGCACGACGATGGCGCCGAGCTTCATCGCCGCCAGCATCACCTCCCAAAGGGGCACGACATTGCCGAGCATCAGCAGAATGCGATCGCCGCGCGCAACGCCGAGGGCGCGGAGCCCATTCGCGATGCGGTTGGAACTTGCGGCGAGTTCGGCGAAGCTGAGCCTTGCCGCCCCCGCGCCGGTGATCACCAGCGCCGGCTGGTCGGCACTTGCCCCGCGCGCGAGATGGGCGTCGAACCAGTCGAGTGCCCAGTTGAATTTATCGAGCAGCGGCCAGCGGAAATCGCGTGCCGCGGTTTCGTAGTCGGTGCGGTTGGCGAACAGGAAATCGCGCGCGCCGCGGAAAGCCTCCGTGCTCATCGATGCTACTCCCGCTTTTGCCCGGAAAGCCAGGTGAAGGCTGCGGAAAAATCCTTACCCGCCAATCCGGCATCGTTGATGCGCTGATAAAGAGCCGTGGCTTCGGCGCCGAGCGGGGTTGCGGCACCGCTTGCGTCCGCTGCCTGCTGTGCGAGCTTGAGATCCTTCAACATCAGGGCCGCGGCAAAGCCGGGCGCATAATCGCGGTTGGAGGGCGCGGTCGGCACTGGGCCCGGCACCGGGCAATAGGAGGTGAGCGACCAGCATTGGCCGGAGGCGGTGGAACTGACCTCGAACAGTTTCTCGCGCGCGAGGCCGAGACGGTCGGCGAGCACGAAAGCCTCGCACACCGCAAGCATCGAGACGCCGAGGATCATGTTGTTGCAGATTTTTGCCGCCTGTCCCGCGCCCGGCCCGCCGGCATGGACGATGTTTTTGCCCATCGCGCCGAGCAAAGGCCTGGCGCGGGTGAAAGCGGCCTCTTCGCCGCCGACCATGAAGGTGAGCGTTCCGGCCTGGGCACCCCCGACCCCGCCCGAGACCGGCGCGTCGAGCATCGGAAGTCCAGCCGCGGCCGCGGCCCTCGCCACGTCGCGCGCGGTTTCGACATCGATCGTCGAGCCATCGATCAGCAGCACGTCGCGCCCGCGCGCGGCGGCAACGACGCCGCCGGCACCGAGATAAAGATCGCGCACATGCGAGCCCGCCGGCAGCATCGAGATGACCACCTCGGCGGCGGAAGCGGCGTCGGCGGCGCTGGAAGCCGCCTCGCCGCCGGCGGCGACGTGGGCGGCGATCGCGGCGGCGCTGAGGTCGAAGCCGCGCACGCGGTGGCCGGCGCGTATGAGATTGGCCGCCATCGGCGCCCCCATATTGCCGAGACCGATGAAGGCGATATCCGTCATGCTTGTTCTCCCCTGGACGTTCTGCCGCCGGGCTCAGTTGGCGAGCAGTCGGCGGGCGATGATGACGCGCATGATCTCGTTGGTGCCTTCCAGAATGCGATGGACGCGGAGATCACGCAAATAGCGCTCGATCGCATAATCCTTGATGTAGCCATAGCCGCCATGAAGTTGCAGCGCCTCGTCGGTGATCTGAAAACAGGAATCGGTTGCAAAGCGCTTGGCCATCGCCGCCCGCATGCTGGCATCACTCGCCCTGGCATCGAGGGCGCAGGCGGCGCGATGGACCATCAGCCGCGCGGCTTCGAGATCGGTCGCCATGTCGGCGAGGCGGAATTGCAGGGCCTGGAAATCGGCGAGGCGCTGGCCGAATTGCCGCCGCTCGCGCACATAGGCGAGGGCGAGATCGAGGGCCGCGCGGGCGCCGCCGAGCGAGCAGGCGGCGATGTTCACCCGCCCGCCATCGAGCCCGGCGAGCGCGATGCGGAAGCCATCCCCCTCGGCGCCGACCAGGTTCCCGGCCGGCACCCGGCAGTCGTTGAAATGGACCAGCGTCGTCGGCTGGCTGTTCCAGCCGAGCTTCCTCTCCGGCTTGCCGAAGCTGAGCCCGGGCGTTCCCTTCTCG
>JAKAQU010000218.1 GCA_021819535.1 Pseudomonadota bacterium
TCGAAAGCGGGACGCTCGCATGGAGCGATCAGATCACCGTCGGCGGCGACAAAAATACGCTTGCCGATATTTCCTCGATCACCGCGATGCCCGTGGTCTCGGGGGATCATGTCTACGCGGTCGGGCTCGGCGGACTTATGGTCGCGATCGAGCTTCATGTCGGGCGCCGGCTCTGGGAACGCGAGGTGGCGAGCGGGCAAACCCCCTGGATCGCCGGCGATTGGGTGTTCATCGTCTCCGAGCAGGCGGAAGCGGCGGCGATCCATGTCCCGGACGGCGATGTCGCCTGGGTCACGCCATTGCCGCATTACATGAACCCGAAAAAACAGAAAGACCCGATCAGTTGGGTCGGGCCACTCTTGGTGAGTGACCGTCTGATCGTTGCCGGCAGCAATGGCCAGGTGCTCACGCTCAGCCCCTATACGGGCAAAATCCTCGGCCAGATCCAGTTCAAGAAAACCAATGTCGCACTGCCGCCCATCGCCGCCGGCGGCACGGTCTACATGGTCACCAACGATGGTGCCCTGCTGGCGATGCGCTGACGCGTGTCGTGAGTATCGTAGGAAGAAAAGAGGAGGGGATTGTTCTTTTTTGTAAAAAAGAACCAAAAAACTTTTATTCTCATGCTTGGGGTGGGTCGGTATCAGGGTGATGGATAATTTGCCTCGCGTCGTTGTGATCGGGCGGCCGAACGTCGGAAAATCGACTCTTTTCAACCGTCTCGTCGGGCGGCGCGTCGCGTTGATCGCCGACCAGCCGGGTGTGACCCGGGATTCGCAGGAAGCGAGGGCGCGGCTTGGCGGGCGCGAGGTGGCGCTGGTCGACACCGCGGGGCTTGAGGAGGCAGCGCCCGAAACACTCGCCGGGCGGATGCGCGCCGGCGCCGCGGCGGCGGTCGCGTGCGCCGATCTCGTCCTCCTCGTCGTCGATGCCCGCGCCGGGATCACTCCAGCGGACGCACATTTCGCCGCATGGCTCCGTCGCCAGGGGCGGCCCATTCTGCTCGTTGCCAACAAAGCGGAGGGGCGCGCGGGCGGCGCCGAGGCGATGGACGCTTTCCGCCTCGGCCTCGGCACGCCGATCGCGGTCTCGGCCGAGCATGGCGAGGGCATCGCCGGTCTGATGGGCCGCATCGCCGAAATGCTGCCGGCGGCGGCGGGGGATGGTGACGATGCGGCCGAGGCAGGGGAGAATGCGCCGCTTCGTCTCGCCATTCTCGGGCGGCCGAATGCCGGGAAATCGACCCTCATCAATCGCCTGCTCGGCGAACAACGCCAGATCACCGGGCCGGAACCTGGCCTTACCCGCGATGCGATCCGGATTCCGCTGGCCGACACCGCGGGCGCGATCGAACTCATCGATACCGCGGGCCTCAGGCGGCGGGCGCGGATCGAAGCGCCGCTCGAAAAACTTGCCGCCTCGGCCGCGATCGGCGCCTTGCGACGGGCGGAGGTGGTGGCTCTCGTGATCGATGCCGAACTCGGCCTTCATGACCAGGATCTGCAAATCGCCCGGCTCGCCGAACAGGAAGGCCGGGCACTGGTCATCGTGCTCAACAAATGGGACGCCGTGAGCGCGCCCGAGGCGACCCGCCGCGCGATCGCCGAGCGGCTGGAGACGAGCCTTGCCCAGCTTCGCGGTATCGCCACCATCCCCCTCTCGGCGGCGACTGGCACCGGGGTCACGCGGTTCCTGCCGGCGGTGCGAAAAGCGCATGAGATTTGGAACCGCCGCATCGGCACCAGCGACATCAACCGCTGGCTGGCGGACGCGCTTTCGCGCAATCCACCGCCGCTTCTCGATGGCCGGCGCCTGAAACTCCGCTACGCGACCCAGGCGAGCACCCGCCCGCCCACCATCGTCCTCTTCGGCGGCCGCGCCGATCGCCTGCCCGATTCCTACCGCCGCTATCTCGTCAATCATTTGCGCGAAACCTTCGACCTCCTCGGCACCCCCATCCGCATCGACCTCCGCCCGACCCGCAATCCCTACGAGAAGGATCGGTGAGAAAACCGGACTGACGCGGAAGGCCAACGCCGCCAAACGCCGGACGCATTCCCGCGCCCCGCGCGGGAACAAAACCGAGCGAATTGTCGGAAATCGGGCCGCGTGCTACCGGCGCCCGGCGATGACGAAGCGGATCTGGCAACATAGGGCCCTACAGAAAGCGGCGACATGGCTGCTGCGGCGCTATCTTGCGCTCGCCTTGCGAAGCACGCGCTGGCATCTCCTCGGCGCCGAGCATGCCGCCCCTTTCCTCGAAGGCGGCGCGCCGGTGATCGCCGCCTTCTGGCACGAAGTGTTGCCGCTGATGCCGGCGATGCGCTGGCGCTCGGTCGCGCGGCTCAAGGTTCTCATCAGCCGCCACCGCGACGGACAGCTCATCGCCGAGATCGTGCGTGGTCTTGGCATCGAGGTGGTGCATGGCTCGACGGCGCGGGGCGGTGCGGCCGGGCTGCGTCGCCTGCTGGCCCTGCTGGAAACCGGCGAACAGGTGGTGATCACCCCGGATGGGCCGCGCGGGCCGCGGCGGCAGGCGGCGCCGGGGGTTGCGCAACTGGCCGCCCTCTCCGGCACGCCCATCCTCCCTTGTGCTGCGATGACGCGCTGGCGGATCACTCTCCCCTCCTGGGACCGGATGGTGCTGCCGCTTCCCTTCGGCCGCGGCGTCATCGCCGTCGGTGCGCCGATCCCGGTTCCGCGCGATGGCGCCGAGGCGGCACGGCCGGTGATCGAGGCGGCGCTGACGGCGGCGGTCGAGGATGCGGTGCGGGCGTGCGGCGGCTAGGGGTTTTTCCACTGCTCCGGGCGCTATGGGCGGTGGCGGCGGCGCTTGCGGCGCCGATGCTCGGGCTGTGGCTCTGGCTGCGCGCCCGACGCGGCAAGGAGATCGCCACCCGCCTTGCCGAGCGGCGCGGTTATGCGGGAGGGGGCGCGCGGCCGGCGGGCAAGCTCGTCTGGCTGCACGCAGCGAGCGTCGGCGAGACGGTCTCGCTGCTTCCCGTGCTCGGCGAACTCGCCCGCGGGGCGCCCGAGATCGCGGTCCTGCTGACCACCGGGACCGTCACCTCGGCCGAGCTGCTCGCCCAGCGCTTGCCCGCGCTCGGTCTCGC
Organism: Pseudomonadota bacterium; assembly: GCA_021819535.1. Taxonomy (GTDB): domain Bacteria; phylum Pseudomonadota; class Alphaproteobacteria; order Acetobacterales; family Acetobacteraceae; genus Acidibrevibacterium. The sequence goes on from JAKAQU010000218.1 coordinate 3,114, forward strand.
CGGCAGCGTCACTCATCGCTTCGTGCCGCTCGATGTGCCGCGGTGGGTCGCCCGCTTTCTCGACCATTGGCGCCCCGACGCGGCAGCGTTCGTGGAAAGTGAGCTTTGGCCCAATCTGCTCGCCGCCTGTGCCCGCCGGCGCGTTCCCATGATGCTGATCAATGCCCGGATGTCGGCGCGGAGCTTCGCCCGCTGGCGGCGCTGGCCGGGCCTCGCGCGCGGGCTGCTCGGCGGGTTCGTCTCGATCCGTGCCCGGAGCGCCGATGACGCGGCGCGTTTTGCCGCGCTCGGCGCGCCTGGCGTGCGTGCGGTCGGCGACCTCAAATTCGCCGCTCCCGCATTGCCCGCCGATCCCGATACCCTCGCCGAAATCAGGCGCGCAATCGGCACGCGTCCGGTGTTTCTCGCCGCGAGCACCCATCCCGGCGAGGAGCCCATCCTTCTCGCCGTGCATCGACGCCTCACGGCCCGCCACCCCGATCTTCTCACCATCATCGTCCCCCGCCATCCGGCGCGCGGAATGGAGATCGCGGCCCTCGCCGGGGCCGCCGCCGCGCCGGCGCCGCGCCGCGCACAAGGGGCGCTGCCGGATGGGAGCGGCCTTTACATCGCCGATACGCTCGGCGAACTCGGCATCTTCTACCACCTGGCGACGGTCGCCTTCATCGGCGGCAGCCTCGTCCGCCATGGCGGGCAAAATCCCCTGGAGGCGGCACGGCTCGGCGTGCCGCTCCTGATCGGACCCCATCATGCCAATTTCGCCGAGGCGGTGGTCGCGCTGAGCAAGGCCGGCGCCCTGGTCACGGCGCGGGATGGCGAGACGCTCGCCGCCGAGATCGATCGCCTGCTCGGCGACCCCGCGGCGCGCGCGACGATGGCGGCGGCAGGGCCGCACGTGGCCGGGCGCGTCACTGATCTGCCGGCAGCGACGGCCGCAGCACTCCGCGGTCTCCTCGAGCGGCGCGCATGAGGCTCCGCCCGCCCGCGTTCTGGCAGGCCGGGGATCGGAGCGGGATCGGCTTGGTGCTGCGTCCGCTCCTTGCCCCGATCGCGGCCCTGGTGGCACGCGCAGCGCGGCGGCGGGTGGTGCTGCCCGGGTTTCGGGCGCCGGTGCCGGTGATCTGCATCGGCAATGCGACGCTCGGCGGCGCCGGCAAAACCACGGTCGCGCTCGATCTTGCCGCCCGGCTGCGGGCGCGTGGGGTTGCGGTCCATTGTCTCACCCGCGGCTATGGCGGACGGGTGCGCGGCGTGCGGCGGGTCGCGGCCTTGGATGACGCGGCGCTGGTCGGCGATGAGCCGAAACTGCTCGCCGCCATCGCGCCGACCTGGGTCGGCGCCGATCGCGCGGCGGCCGCGCGCGCCGCGATCGCGGCCGGGGCGGAAATCCTCTTGATGGATGATGGCCTGCAAAATCCCGGCCTCGAAAAGACGCTCTCGCTGCTCGTGATCGATGGCGCGAGCGGCTTCGGCAATGGCCGTGTCGTGCCGGCGGGGCCGCTCCGCGAGACGGTCTCGGCAGCGGCGGCGCGGGTAGAGGCCGCCGTTCTGATCGGCGATGATGAAACCGGGGCGCTCTCGGCATTGCCGCCGGGCCTGCCGGTCTTGCGCGCCCGGCTCGTGCCCGGCCCGGCGGCGCGCGCCTTGGCGGGCACGCGCGTCTATGCCATCGCCGGCATCGCCCGGCCGGGGAAATTTCACGCAACCCTCAGCGCGGCCGGCGCGATGATCGCCGGACACGCCGATTTCCCCGACCATCACCGCTTCTCGTCCCGCGACCTCGCGCGGGCGCTGGCCGAGGCCGAACGTCTCGGCGCGCGCGCGGTGACGACGCCGAAGGACGCAACCCGTCTGCCGCCCGGGCTGCGCGCGGGGCTCGCCATCGCCGATGTCGCCCTGCTATGGGAGAGGGAGGAAGAGATCGCGGCGCTGCTGGTTCGGCTTACCGCGGCAGGGGGGACACCATGAAAGACATCCGCCACCGGCTGGAGGCGCGGCTGGGGCAGGTGCTGTTTGCGGCACTCCGGCGGCTCGGCCCGGCCGCGGCCTCCGATCTCGGCGGCGCCGTCGGGCGCGCGATCGGCCCGTTGCTGCCGGCCTCGAAGATCGCCGATCGCAATCTCCGCCGTGCCCTCCCGACGCTGGACGAAGCCGCCCGGCGCCGGGTGATCCGCGACGTGTGGGACAATCTCGGCCGCACGATGGCGGAATTTCCGCATCTTCCGGCCCTCGCCCGCACGCCCTCCGGCCCCGGCTGGGAGATCGTCGGCGAGGAGATCGTGCGCGAGCTTGCGGCCAAGGGCGGGCCGGTGATTTTCGTCTCCGCCCATACCGGCAACTGGGAGATGCTGCCGCCG
>JAKAQU010000219.1 GCA_021819535.1 Pseudomonadota bacterium
TGTTCATCGGTGCGACCGGGAAATCAGCCCAGATCGGCCTTCATGTCTGGCTGCCCGATGCGATGGAGGGGCCGACGCCGGTTTCGGCGCTGATCCATGCCGCGACCATGGTCACCGCCGGCGTGTTTCTGATGGCGCGCATGTCGCCCATTCTCGAACAGGCGCCGGTGGCACTTGGCGTGATCGCGGTGATTGGTGGCACCACGGCGCTGTTTGCGGCGACGGTCGGTTGCGTGCAGAACGACATCAAGCGCGTGATCGCGTATTCGACCTGTTCGCAGCTCGGCTACATGTTCGTCGCCGCGGGGGCTGGCGCTTATCAGGTTTCGATCTTTCATCTCATCACCCACGCTTTTTTCAAGGCGCTGTTGTTCCTGAGCGCGGGCTCAGTGATCCATGCGATGTCGGACGAGCAGGACATGCGCCGCATGGGGGGGTTGTGGAAAAAAATCCCCCTGACCTACACCGTGATGTGGGCGGGCAGCCTCGCTCTTGCGGGGATTTTTCCCTTCGCCGGCTATTATTCCAAGGACGCCATCCTGGAAGCGGCGTTCGCCAATGGCAGCCCATCGGCGATGTATGGCTTCGTCTGCGGCGTGCTGGCTGCGTTTCTGACCGCATTCTATTCCTGGCGCTTGCTGCTGATGACGTTCCACGGCAAGCCACGCGCCGATCATCATGTGATGGCGCATGTGCATGAAAGCCCGCTGGTGATGACATTGCCGCTCGTCGTACTCGCGATCGGGGCGCTGATTGCGGGCTTCTCGCTCCGCGAGTGGTTCATTGGCGCGGATTGGCATGCTTTCTGGCGCGATAGCATCGCCAACGCCGCCGATAATCATGTGCTCGCCCGCATGGAGGAGATTCCGGCCTGGGCGTCGCTCGCGCCGAGCGTCGTCGGCCTGCTCGGCATCGCGCTCGCCTATTACATGTATATGTTCGCAACCGATCTCCCCGGTCGGCTCGCCGCGCGGTTTGCCCCGCTTTATCGTTTCCTGCTCAACAAATGGTATTTTGATGAGCTTTATGACCTGATTTTCGTGCGCCCGGCTTTCGCCCTGGCGCGGCTCCTCTGGCAGGTCGGAGATGCGACGATCATCGATGGCGTGCCGAACGGCATCGCAACCCTGGCCGAGGATTCGTCTGCGCAAGCGGTGAAGCTGCAGACCGGCTCGATCGCCGTCTATGCTTTCTCCATGCTGATCGGCGTGGTTTTGCTGATCGCCCTTTTCCTGATTTTCCGGTGATACGATGAACCAGGCCGGTTTTCCCCTCCTGTCGCTGATTACGTGGCTGCCCTTGGTGGGCGGCGCGGCCATTCTCTCGATGCGCGGTGATGAGGAGGTGATCGCAACCAACGCGCGCTGGGCGGCGCTCTGGACCAGCCTCATCGTTTTCGCGTTGAGTTTGCTTTTGTGGTCCGAATTCGACCGCGGCGAGGCCGGATTCCAATTCGTCGAAAACGTGCCGTGGCTTCCTGAATTCGGTGTCGGCTATCGGATGGGGGTGGACGGGATCAGCGTTCTCTTCGTTCTGCTCTCGACCTTGCTCACGCCGATTTGCATCCTTGCGAGCTGGGAGGCGGTGCGGCGGAACGTGCGCGAATACATGCTCGTCTTCCTGGTTCTCGAAACCATGATGGTCGGCACGTTCTGCGCGCTCGATTTCGTCGTTTTCTATATGTTTTTCGAGGGCGTGCTCATCCCGATGTATCTCATCATCGGCATCTGGGGCGGACCGCGGCGCGTCTATTCGGCGTTCAAGTTCTTTCTCTATACGCTGGCCGGATCGGTGTTGATGCTGCTTGCCCTTTTGGCGATGTGGCATAGCGCGGGCACCGCGGATATCACCGTCTTGCTCCGCACCCAGTTCCCGACCAATATGCAGTATTGGCTGTTCCTCGCTTTCCTCGCGTCGTTCGCGGTGAAAGTGCCGATGTGGCCGGTGCATACTTGGCTTCCTGATGCCCATGTCGAGGCGCCGACAGCGGGGTCGGTCATTTTGGCCGGTGTTTTGCTCAAGATGGGAGCCTACGGGTTTTTGCGCTTCTCGGTGCCGATGCTGCCGCAGGCGTCTGCCTATTTCGCGCCGCTGATCTTCGCGCTTTCCGTGGTCGCGGTGATCTATACCTCGCTCGTTGCGCTCGCGCAGACGGATATGAAGAAGCTGATCGCCTATTCCTCGGTTGCGCATATGGGGGTGGTGACGATCGGCATTTTCACTTTCAACACCCAAGGTATCGACGGCGCGTTGTTCCAGATGCTCTCGCATGGCATCGTTTCCGGCGCTTTGTTTCTCTGTGTTGGCGTGATCTATGACCGTATGCACACCCGCGAGATCGCGCGCTATGGCGGGCTTGCCGAGCGCATGCCGGCTTATGCGACGACCTTCATGCTGTTCACGCTCGCGAGCGTCGGGCTTCCTGGAACGGCCGGGTTCGTCGGTGAGATCCTGGTTCTGCTCGGCTCGTTCAGAGTGAATTTCTGGCTCGCCCTCCTCGGCAGCAGCGGGATGATCCTGGGCGCGGCTTATATGCTCTATCTTTACCGCCGGGTGATTTTCGGCCGCCTCACCCGTGCCGATCTGCAATCCATCCTGGATTTGTCGCCGCGCGAGATCGCGGTATTTGCGCCACTCGTCCTACTGACATTATGGATGGGCGTCTATCCATCGAGCTTCACCCATTTCTTCGAGAATTCGGTGAGCGCGATGGTGGTCCAGCATCGCGCGGCGATTGAGGGGGGTAGCCGTCTCGCCGAGCAGGCGCCGCCTCGTCTGATATCAGGCATGATAACGCCCGTGGCCCAGAGCCATGCGGCCCAGAGCATGGTGCGCTGATGAACTGGTTCCTCGCCCTCCCGGAAATCGTGCTGGCTGTGAGTGGTATGGGCATTCTTCTCCTTGGCGTCATCAAGCGTGAGGGGGCGACGCAGCTTTGCAGCATGCTGACCATCGCCGCGTTCGTGCTGTGCGCGGTTCTGGTGGTTGGCAATTCTCTCGGCTCGGCCTTCGAGGGACAGTTTCTTGCTGATCCGATCAGCGTCTTTGCGAAGCTGCTGATTTTCGCCGCAGCGGCGTTTTCCGTTCTGATGTCGCTCGATTTCAATGAGCGCGCGCATATCGCTCGGTTCGAATTTCCGGTGCTGGTGCTGTTCGCGAGCCTCGGCATGACGATGATGGTTTCGGCCGGGAATATGATGAGCCTTTATCTCGGCCTCGAATTGCAGTCGCTGTCCATCTACGTCCTTGCCGCCTTCGCGCGCGATGATCTTCGCTCCGCCGAAGCGGGTCTCAAATATTTCGTGCTCGGCGCACTCGCCTCCGGGCTTTTGCTCTATGGCATTTCCCTGGTCTACGGGTTCTCCGGCAGCATGGATTTCGGCGGCATCGCGCGCTCACTCACCGATCCGGCCGGCGTATCGCCCGGCGTTATCGTCGGCATCGTGTTCATCATCACCGGGCTCGCGTTCAAAGTGGCGGCGGTGCCCTTCCATATGTGGACGCCCGATGTCTATGAAGGTGCGCCAACGCCGGTGACGGCGTTTTTCGGGACGGCGCCGAAGGTGGCCGCGGTGGTGCTGTTCGCGCGCGTGATGATGGGGCCGTTCGGCCATGTGCTCGCGCAGTGGCAGATGCTGATCGAGATCATTTCCATTGCCTCGATGATCCTTGGGGCGCTTGCCGCGATCGGGCAGACCAATATCAAGCGTCTGATGGCTTATTCCTCGATCGGTCATATGGGGTATGTGCTGATCGGCATCGCCTGCGGCAACGCGGCCGGGTTCCGGAGCGTTCTCATTTATCTCGTCGTTTACGTATTCATGAATCTCGGCGCGTTTGCGGTGATTTTGGCGATGCGGCGGCGCGGCGAGGCGGTGGAATCGATCGCCGATCTCGCTGGTCTCGGCCGGACCGACCCCGCGCTCGCCCTCGCGATGACGGTGTTCATGTTCAGCATGGCCGGAATCCCGCCGCTTTCGGGCTTCTTCGGCAAGCTCTATGTTTTTCTCGCCGCGGTGCAGAGCGGGCTTTGGGGGCTTGCCATCATCGGTGTTCTCACCAGCGTGATCGGCGCTTTTTATTACCTTCGCATCATCAAGGTGATGTATTTCGATGACGCCGCGCCGGCTTTCGATCGGCGCGCGCCCTCGCTGTCGCTGGCGGCGGCGGCGATGGGCTTGTTCACAACCTTCTTCTTCGTGCTGCCGGCGCCGGTCATGAATGCGGCGCAAGCAGCGGCGAAAGTGTTGTTCGGGTGAGTGCGCCGGCCGTCCGCGAGGACGGCGGGACGTGGCGGCTCGAAATTTTTGAGCAACTGCCCTCGACATCCGATTTTTGCGTCGCGCGCGCGCGGGCCGGCGAGGCGGAGGGGCTTGCGGTTCTGGCGTATGAGCAGACCAAGGGGCGCGGGCGTGGGCAGCGGGTCTGGCTCTCCCCGCCCGGCAATCTTGCGCTCTCCATTCTCTGGCGCCCACGAACGCCGCTCGCGGTCGCTGGGCAATGGGCCTTGCTCGCCGGTGTTGCGCTGTTCGAGGCGCTGTCCTCGGTGGCGCCGGAGCTTCTCGGGGCATTGCGGCTGAAATGGCCCAATGACGTGATGCTGGCCGAGGCCAAACTCGCCGGTATTCTGATCGAAGGGGCGGCCGACGCCGCGGCGCGGAGTGAGTGGATCGTGATCGGGTTCGGCGTCAATCTGATCGCAGCCCCCCCCGTTCCCGGCCGGCGCACCATCGCGCTGGTCGAACGCCTGCCGCCGCCGGCGCCGCGCGAACTCGCGGCAATACTGCTCGAACGCCTCGCCCATTGGCGGGCGGTTTTGCGGGAAGAGAACGGCTTTGCCCTTATCCGCCTGGCGTGGCTCGGTTACGCCCATCCCGCCGGTGCGGCGCTCGTGGTCGATGATGGCCGGGAGAAATGTTGCGGCCAATTCGTCGGCCTCGATGCGGGTGGCGCCTTGCTGCTCAAGACCGAGGGCGGCATACGGAGGTTCCAGACGGGTGAGGTGATGCTGGGAGCCTCCACCTGATCGGCGGGCGCGGCGAGATGCGCATGACGCGGATGCGCGGGAAACGGGTAGGGTAGGGGTTGCGAGCCATGCTTCTGGTTATCGATGCCGGCAATACCAATGTCGTCTTTGCGGTGCATGATGGCGCGGGCTGGCGGGGCACGTGGCGCATCGCGACCGACCCGCAATATACTTCCGATCAATATGCGGTGTGGCTGCTCGCCCTTCTTTCTCATGCCGCGATCGATCGCGGCGAGATCGCGGCCGCGGTGATCGGCACCGTGGTGCCGGCAGCACTCTATCATTTGCGGCGTCTCTGCCGCGACTGGTTCAGCGTTGAGCCGCTGGTGGCACGCTCCCATCTCGACTGGGGATTTGCGATCCGGGTCGATCAGCCGGCGGAGGTAGGCGCGGATCGCCTGCTCAACGTGCTGGCGGCGC
>JAKAQU010000220.1 GCA_021819535.1 Pseudomonadota bacterium
GCGGCGAAGCTCGGCTGTGGTGCGCGGGTCAGGGCCTCCATAATCGTCTCCTTGTGCATAACGCTCTTGTCGGGCGCCTTTGCGAATACCTGGACAGGGCCGAGACGTTGGCCCCGGGCAAGTTTTATGGCCTCCCCAAAGGAACGCAAGGGCGACGTTCATCGGTCGCCAAGCTGTTTCCTTTTGACCCAGAGGCTTTGTTTCATAAAGCGTCAGGTCGCCACGGAGCGCGGCCGCAGCGCGAGAAAATCCCCTTCTCCGTCAATATGATGGCCGTGAACCGACGCCTGGCACGGCGTTTGCCATCCTGCCCTCGCATCGGCGGCGAGAGAGACGCCGCATAACAACAGGAGGATACATGCTTTACGCCGCACCCGGCAGCCCCTCTGCCAAAGTCAGCTTCAAGCCGCGCTACGACAATTTCATCAACGGCGCCTGGACGCCGCCGGCGAAGGGCGCCTATTTCGGCAACCCGACGCCGGTGACCGGCAAGGTGTTTTGCCAAGTGGCACGCTCTTCGGCGGAAGACATCGAACTCGCCCTCGATGCCGCCCATGCGGCGGCCGATCGCTGGGGCCGCACTTCGGTCGCCGAACGGGCGAATATCCTGAACCGTATCGCCGATCGCATGGAAGCCAATCTCGAAATGCTGGCGCTCGCCGAAACCTGGGACAACGGCAAGCCGATCCGCGAGACCATGGCCGCCGATCTGCCGCTCGCGATCGATCATTTCCGCTATTTCGCCGGCGCCATCCGGGCGCAGGAAGGCTCGCTCGGCGAGATCGACGAGAATACCGTCGCCTATCATTTCCATGAGCCGCTCGGTGTCGTCGGGCAAATTATTCCATGGAATTTCCCCATCCTGATGGCGGTCTGGAAGCTCGCCCCGGCGCTTGCCGCCGGCAATGCCGTGGTCCTGAAGCCCGCCGAGCAGACGCCGGTGAGCATCCTCGTGCTGATGGAACTGATCGCCGATCTCCTGCCGCCGGGCGTGGTCAACGTCGTCAACGGCTTCGGCCTCGAAGCCGGAAAACCTCTCGCCTCCTCCTCGCGCATCGCCAAGATCGCGTTTACCGGCGAAACCACGACCGGTCGGCTGATCATGCAATACGCGAGCCAAAACCTCATCCCGGTGACACTCGAACTCGGCGGCAAATCGCCCAATATCTTCTTCGCCGACGTGCTGGCCGCCGACGATGCCTTCTTCGACAAGGCGCTCGAGGGTTTCACCATGTTCGCGCTCAACCAGGGCGAGGTCTGCACCTGTCCCTCGCGCGCGCTCATTCAGGAATCGATCTATGATCGCTTCATGGAACGCGCGATCGAGCGGGTGCGCGCGGTGCGCCAGGGCAACCCGCTCGATACCGAAACCATGATCGGCGCCCAGGCCTCTTCCGAGCAACTGGAGAAGATCCTCTCCTATCTCGATATCGGCCGCAAGGAGGGCGCGAAATGTCTCGCCGGCGGCGAGCGGGCGATCCTCGGCGGCGATCTCGCGGAAGGCTATTACGTGCGCCCGACGGTGTTCGCCGGGCATAACCGCATGCGTATCTTTCAGGAAGAGATCTTCGGCCCCGTCGTCTCGGTCACGACCTTCAAGGACGAGGCCGAAGCGCTGGCGATCGCCAATGACACCCTCTATGGCCTTGGCTCTGGCGTCTGGACGCGCGATTCCGCCACCGCCTATCGCATGGGGCGCGGCATCAAGGCAGGCAGGGTCTGGACCAATTGCTATCACGCCTATCCGGCACACGCGGCCTTCGGCGGCTACAAGCAATCCGGCATCGGGCGCGAGACGCACAAGATGATGCTCGATCATTATCAGCAGACCAAAAACCTTCTGGTGAGCTACAGCCCGCAGGCGCTTGGTTTCTTCTGATCTCATCGCGAATCCCGGGCCGGCCTCGCCACCGGCCCGGGCTGGGAGGAAAGAGATGGGGGACCAGCCGCTCGATCTGCGCCGTGTCGTCGCGACCGAGGCAGCGCTCGCCTTGATCGAGGAATTGCAGCGCCAGCACGGGGCGTTGATGTTCCATCAATCAGGCGGCTGCTGCGATGGCAGCGCGCCGATGTGTTTCCCGCGCGACGGGTTTCTTGTCGGCGCCGCCGATGTGCTGCTCGGCGAAATCGGCGGTCAACCCTTCTATATGAGCCGCGCGCAGTTTGCCTATTGGCGGCATACCCGGCTCATCATCGATGTCGTTCCCGGCCGCGGCGGCATGTTCTCGCTCGAAGGGCCGACGGGACGGCGTTTCCTCACACGCTCAGAGCTGTTTTCCGATGTCGAGGACGCATGTTTGTAGTCCGGTTCGGCTGAAATCCGATGCCCATGTTTGGATTTAGCACTGTTCCGGCGATTTTGTCACGGTTCATGGCCTATCTCCACGAGAGCCAGGATACGCCGTGACCATTCCCTCCCGCCCGTTATGTCGCAGGCAGGAGGCGCAGATCTATGACGCGGGAGCCGGTTGATTCTGAAAGCTGATGATGGGAACATTGCGGATATTGTTCTCCGCGACCCGCCAGAACGCATCATTGTCGAAACGGGCGAAGAGTTCGGGCGGCAGGATCGTCGCCCGCTCCGTCCATTCCACCTTGCGCCGCACCTGATGGAGGCCCGGGGTGCCGATCGCGAGGTCGAAATTTTCCGCCTCATACGTCACCTGATCGAAATCATGCACGAAATGGGGCTCGCCCAGCCTGTCATAGAGGATGCGCATGGTTCCCTCCGGATCCCGCGTCAGCGCCTGGTATTCGACGAGGAGGAGGCGCTCCGCATGTTCGCCGAAGAAGGCTTCCTTCAGCGCATCGAGGGCGAAGCCGACGGTGCCGTCGCCGGCGGCGAGGCGGTTGACGCGGGTGAAAACATTGCCCCCGGCCTCATAGCCGAACATGCCGGAGAGTTCGAAGGCGTTTTTGCGCACCACGCGCTCGAAACTGTCCATGATCCAGGCGATCGAGCGCACGCAGCAGATCACCCGCGCCGCCGGAAACAAGGTGGTGAGCGCCGGCAATTTCGCGCACCAGGCGCGGTTGGTGTCGAACACCGTCTGCCCGGCGGCGATGGCGTCGCGATAATAGGCGGAGAAGACGCCGCGCAATACGTCCTGGCGCTGGGAATCGGTGATGAACACCGCGGCTTCGTTGCGCCGGCTGAGCGCGCCTTCGAGTGCCATGTAGAGCGCCCCGACCGGGCTCGTCATGCCGGCGTGAAAGCGCGGGTTCTGACGCAGGATCGCCGCGAGCAAGGTCGAGCCGGAGCGGGGCAGGCCGGAGATGAAATGGATGCCGTCACGCATGGCGATCGTTCCCTGAGATGAGGGCGGAGAGGGTCTTTTTTCTATCATCGTCTCGCAACGGAAAAAATCTTGACATTCCGCTCGCGCTTCGAGTTAAGATAACGAACTTATAACGACGTTTCTATAATTATCAATCATCTGCCAAACTTCCGCGTTGCGATCCGCGGCCTGGCCTTGGGCCGGCAGGGAATCCGGCGGGTGATGATGAACGGGAAGACGCGCCCCTTACCGGGGTGGCGCAGGGGGGAGAGATGGCTGTTCCCAAACCGAGCACCTATACCGGGACCGGCGCCGCCGGCCAGAACGAGGCGGTCACCAACGCCGTCGGCGGCATCGCCACGAACGGAACCCTGACGCTGAGCCAGACCGCGATCGGCGGCGGTTACAAATCATCGAGCGCCGGCGCCGGCTTCGGCCATTCCTATCTCAGCTACACCGCCCCCGCCACCGTCACCACCCTTACCGGGACCGTCATCGGCTATGGCGGCAGGGGCTTTTCCGCCCTTGGGCCGGGAAGCACAGGCGGGGACGGCGCGGCGACGATCACGCTGACCGGCAGCGGCTCGGTTTACGCGACCGCGCAAAGTGGCGGCGGGGGGGGTGGCGTATCACGGCCGGGCGGCCTCTCGACCACAACCACCGCCAAGGCCTATGCCGCGCAAAACGCCACTGCGCGCGCCTATTCCGGCCTCGCGGGCGGGGGGTCCGAGGCGGGCGCGTCTCCCGGCACCACCTCCGCCTATGCGAAGGGCCCCACCAGCGCCACGGCGAAAGCACAGCAATTCGGCGGCTATAGCGGACCCGGCGGCGCCGGTTCGGCCAGCGTCCTCTCCAATGCGGTGAGCGGCGTCACCTCCGGCACCCTCACCCTCTCGCAATCGGCCTATGGTGGGAACGGCGGCACGGCGAGTGGGGGGCGCGAGGGATCGGGCGGCGCCGGCAAATCCTATCTGACGGTCACGAATACGGCCGCGACATCGGTCAATGCCACCGTGATCGGGCATGGTGGTTCGGCGGGGGGCGAGAGTGGCGTGACCGCGGCCAGCGGTGGGGCCGGCGCCGGGGGCTATGCCGGGCTTGCCCTGACGGCGGCCAACAGCGCGAGCGGCACGGTCAAGGCCTATGGCGGCGCGGGCGGCGGCGCTTACGCCACGTCGGCGGCCGGCATCGCCGGTGCCGCGGCCGATGTCACCGAAGCCAGTGTGACCTCGACGGGCAGCAAGGGATCGGCCTCGCTCTATGTCGCCGCCACCGGCGGTCGGGGGGGGTCGGGCGGCGGCAGCGGAGCCGGCGGCAATGCCGTTCTCGCCTCGGGGATCACCGCCACCGGCTATCAGGCGAACGTCAAGGTCGTCGCGCAAGGTGGCGCGGGTGGCGCGGCAGCGGGCAACGCCGCGACCGGTGGAACAGTTTCACTCGCCGGGCCGATTACGGCGAGCGGCCGGCATTCGGCCTCCGCGACCCTTGTTGCAACCGGTGGCGCCGGCGGCTTTGGCACCAGCGTCGGCGCGGTGGGCGCGGCGGTGAGCCTTACCAATGACGTCGCCGGCTCGGCGAGCGGCGGCACCGTCACCCTTTCGCAAACCGCGATCGGCGGTGCCGGGGGTCAGGGCGAAGGCAGTACACCCTCCGGCGCTGGCGGGGCAGCGAACTCCGCCCTTTCCGTTCAGGACACCACGGCGGCATCCATAACCCTCACCAGCGCGGCCACGGGTGGCGCGGGCGGCACGGCCTATTACATCCCGGGCGGAAGCGGCGGCAATGCCTCCGCCAGCGGCAGCCTCTCGGCGGCCAACACTGCGGTGGCCAACCTCACCAGCACCGGCGGCAAGGGCGGCGGCTATCTCTTCCTCAGCGGCGCGCCGGTCAAAGGATCCGGCGGCGCCGGCGGCGCGGCTGCGATCACCGGCGGGTCGGCGACGTCGTCCGGCGCGACGGCCGCGGCGACGCTCAATCTCAATGCCACCGGCGGCGCCGGCGGCAACGGCAACGACGGCGGCTATGCCGGCGGGCAAGGCGGGTCGGTGACGCTCGGCAAAAACATCGCCGCCCAAGCCTATCAGGCCAAAATCGTCGCCGAGGCTGTCGGCGGTGCCGGCGGCAACGGCAAGAACGGCGCCAATGGCGGCGCCGGCGGCAC
>JAKAQU010000221.1 GCA_021819535.1 Pseudomonadota bacterium
CCCGGCCGAGCTCAGCAATGTTTTCGCGACCTACCTCGTCTCGCTGCTCTCGACCCCGCTCGCAACCCGCCTCGCCATCCGCTTCGGCCGGCGCGTGACGCTGGCACTCGCGGCACTCACCGGGATCGCCGGGCTCTTGCTGACGCTGGCCGCGCCATTGGGCTGGATCGTCGCCGGCCTCTCGCTCGGGGTCGGCGGGATGTTCATCGAACAGGTGATGGCGCTCGGCTTCATCGGCGCCGCCGCCGAGCGGGCGAAATCCACCGCCGTCGGTCTCTATGTTACGTTTTATTATATCGGCGGCAGCCTCGGCGGCCTCTTGCCGGCGGGAATTTGGCACAGCGCCGGCTGGCCGGGCTGCGTCGCCCTCGTCGTCGCCGTGCAACTCATCATGCTGGCGATCGCGCTGCCGTTCTGGCGGCCGTTACAGTAAAAAGAAAAAAACGTTCTTTTTTGAAAAAAAAGAACCAAAAAACTTTTATCCCGCGGGCAGCGCCTGCGGCACTGCCGCTCTGATCAATATCCCATGTGCTGCTGCATGGTTTCATTGTCCTGCACCACCGGCTGGTTGCGATTGGCGCAGCCGAGCGTGAGCCCAAGGGATGCCAGCATCACCGTCCAGAGAAGGATTTTCATCGGAGGTCTCCCGTTGTTCGTCGCCGACCCGCGCCGGCGGTAATGAGCGATACGCGATACACTGTTCGCAGTACCCGCAATCGAGTTTCCTCTATAGCGCAAACGCCGCGCCACCCCCGTGCACATTCGCGGCATCATGTTGCAGGCCAGGCTGGCTCAGCAAGGCTGCCCGATCATGCCGCCACTCCGTGGCCTACTTTTCCACCGCCGCATACAGAAGCCATGGCGCCGGTGCTGTCCATGGCGGATTCCTTCCTTGCTGGTCGGAGGAGCGCATCGATGAGAATTTCTTGACATTAACGAGCAGTTAATGTAATTAATGGGAAAATAACGGACGGCGCATTACGTGCCGCACTGCAGGACGAGAGCCAAGCCATGCCCTTTACGATATCTTTCAGGACGTTGAGTAAGCTTACCGTTGGCCTCTCTGTCGGCCTCGCCGCGCTCGCTGGCCAGCCTGCCAGCGCTAGCGTGATGGATTATAGCCTCGATTCCTATGTTGGCGGCGGCAGCACGAATCTCGTGTCGTCGCCATATGGCAATGTCGAGTTAAACGATAACGGCGGTTCCAATGTAACCGTGACGGTTACCCTTTCCTCAGGGGTTGGATTCGTCAATACGGGCGCGGGATATTCATTAACTTGGGATCTTCAGGGCGGGCCGACGATTGCGGTGTCCGCACTCACGACAGGATTTTCCTTGCTGTCATCATCTGCAGGGACGGTGAGTGCCAGCGGGAGCGGCTCTTGGGATTATGCTCTGACCTGTGACAAGGACACATGCGGGACTGGGGGTAACGCCCCCTACACGGGAATGTTGAGCTTTGTTGTCGATAACGTTGGCCTTAGCGACTTCGTTGCCAATGCCAGCGGCAATTATTTCAGCGCCGATGTATGCCTGGGAGTTTCTAGTGGCAAATGCGGTGCCGGCGGCATTACCGGCGTTATCGTCGCGGGCATTCCGCCGTCGACGTCAGATGTTCCGGAACCGGCGTCTATGACGCTCCTGGCCGGCTCGCTCGGGGCACTGGCTTTCTTTCGGCGCCGCGCGCCGCTACCCCCGTCGTCTTCCATGCCGCCTTCAATCGCAGCCAGGTGACAGACCGACGACATGTGAGCGTCTTCTTCGCCGGCTTGCTCTCTCGGCATCGAGCAGTTAGCCGATGCGTCATACACCCACGGGAGTGACCGGTTTATCGCGCTTTGGATCGAGCGGGATATCAGCCTCGCTGCGGGGAAGCCGCTGTAGATTGTCCCGATTTCCAGACCAAATACCCGCACTGCATCACAATCACACCCACCTACGCGAGAGGTAAGGAGGCGCCCAGGCGTTCCTGCTCACTGGCAGGCGAGGCATTCCTCATAATCGGCGACGCGTGCCGCATCCCGGGGCGCGATGGGCGGCGCGGCCGGTGCCGCCTCTTCCGGGCGAACCGCCTTTTCGCTCACGTTATCGGCGCGCTGAATCGAGAGCGAGCGGCAATAATAAAGCGATTTCAGGCCGCGCTTCCAGGCCAGCAGATGGATTTGATGCAGATCGCGCTTGTGCACATTGGCGGGCAGAAAAATATTCACCGACTGGCTCTGACAGACGAACGGTGTGCGGTCGGCGGCATGCTCCACCACCCAGCGCTGATCGAGTTCGAACGCGGTCTTGAACACCGCTTTTTCGTGTTCGGTGAGAAAATCGAGATGCTGCACGCTGCCTTTATTCAGCGTGATCGAGGACCAGACCGCATCATTATCCATCCCCTTCTCGGCGAGAAGCTGCTGGAGATGGCGGTTGCGCACCGTGAAACTCCCGGAAAGCGTCTTCTGGAGGAAGACATTGGCGGCGATCGGCTCGATCCCGGGGCTCGCATTGCCGGCGATGATCGAGATCGAGGCGGTCGGCGCGATCGCGATCTTGTTCGAAAAACGCTCGGCAAAACCATACTCGGCGGCGTCAGGGCAGGGGCCGCGCTCCTCGGCGAGAAGGCGCGAGGCGGCGTCCGCCTGGGCGCGGAGATGCTGGAACATCCGCTTGTTCCAGACCTTGGCGATGACGCTCTCGAAGGGAACATGCTGCGATTGCAGGAAGGAGTGAAAACCCATCACCCCGAGCCCGACCGAGCGCTCGCGCATCGCCGAATATTTCGCCCGCTCCATCCCCTCCGGCGCGCGGTCGATGAAATCCTGCAACACGTTGTCGAGGAAGCGCATCAGATCCTCGATGAAGAGCGGATGGTCTTTCCACGCGAACCAATGTTCGAGATTGACCGACGACAGACAGCAGACCGCGGTGCGCTGGCGGCCATGCTGATCGATCCCGGTCGGCAGCGTGATTTCCGAGCAGAGATTGGAGGTTTTGACCTCGAGCCCGGCGAGCTTCTGATGCTCGGGGCGGAGCCGGTTCACCTGGTCGGAGAAGACCAGATAAGGCTCGCCGGTTTCGACGCGGGCGGTGAGAA
Organism: Pseudomonadota bacterium; assembly: GCA_021819535.1. Lineage (GTDB taxonomy): Bacteria > Pseudomonadota > Alphaproteobacteria > Acetobacterales > Acetobacteraceae > Acidibrevibacterium. The sequence continues at coordinate 3,086 of JAKAQU010000221.1, forward strand.
TCCGGATCCAGAGCGCGCGGGCGGAAATGCTGCGCACCACCGCGCCGTCTTTCGGCGAGGTGAGAGGCCACGGCTCGTCCGCCTCGACGGCGCGCATGAAGGCATCCGAGACCAGAATGCCATGGTGGAGATTGAGCGCCTTGCGGTTGGGATCGCCCCCGGTCGGGCGGCGGATTTCGACGAACTCCTCGATCTCGGGGTGCGAAACTGGCAGATAGACGGCAGCCGAGCCGCGGCGAAGGCTGCCCTGCGAGATGGCGAGCGTGAGACTGTCCATCACCCGGATGAACGGAATGACGCCGGAGGTCTTGCCGTTCTGCCCGACCCTCTCGCCGATCGAGCGCAAATTGCCCCAATAGCTCCCGATGCCGCCGCCCTTCGACGCAAGCCAGACATTCTCGTTCCAGAGCCCGACGATGCCGTCCAGGCTGTCGGAAGCCTCGTTCAGGAAGCAGGAAATCGGCAGGCCGCGCTCGGTCCCGCCATTGGAGAGCACGGGGGTTGCCGGCATGAACCAGAGCTGGCTCATATAATCGTAGAGCCGCTGCGCGTGTCCGGAATCATCGCCATAATAGCTCGCAACCCGGGCGAAGAGATCCTGATAGCCCTCGCCCGGCAGGAGATAGCGATCATCGAGCGTCGCGCGGCCGAAATCGGTGAGCAGCGCATCGCGCGCGCGATCGACATGGATCCGCTGGCGCCCGGGCAATTGGATATCGATGTCAAGCACGGCGTTCACCTCTCCGGGATGGGGCATCTGAGCGTAGTCAACGATGTTCGTGCGTCTATCCTGCCGTAAAATGCGATTGCGTCAATCTATATCTTGGATGGTTAAGCTTGGTTAACCACTAACTCTGGGGTGTTTGGCCGATTTTGGCGATTTCCTGCGAGTCGCTCGCAGCCATCCGCGCCTCTCCTTCGCCATCCGGGCGCAGCCGGCTTGGGAGCAGCACGCCCTGCTCCTCCAAGACGGGGTAGGCGGCGGCGGCGACGAGATGGGCGTTGACCCGCTGTAGATCGCGCAAAACATCGAGATGGAGCGTGCTGGTCTCGGCGCTGTCGATTCGCCCGGCGCGGAGACGCGCGAAATGCGCCGCCGTCGCCTCTGCTTCGAGATCGCGCAGAACCTCCTTCTCAGCCGCCAAGGCGCGCGCCGCGGCGAGATCCCCGGAGAGAAAGAGAGCGGCGGCGCGGCGAAGATTCTGTGCCAGCCGCGCGAACACCTGGTCGAGTTCTGCCGCGCCCTCGGGCGAGAAGGCGATGCCGCGCTTGATGCGCTTGGCCGCGTGCGCGAGCAGATTCTTGTCCACGACGTCGCCGGCGTTCTCGAAATGGGTCGCGAAGGCCAGCACCTGCGCCAGGCGCTGATGATCCGCCTCACTCATCGCCTCGGGGTCGAGAAGGGTGAGATAGGCCTTGATCGCCGCATTCAGCCGATCGAGCACGTCATCGAGCCGCTTGGTTTCGCCGACGCGGCGGCGATCCCCACCGATCAGCGCGGCGCGGGCGCCGGTGAGCATGGTCTCCAGCACATCCGCCATGCGCAGCGCCTCGCGCGCCGCGGCGGCAACGGCGAGCGCCGGCTGCTCGCGCGCGCCCATGTCGAGATAGAGGGGGCGGCCGGGGTCGGCTGCGACGACGCGCGCGGGCAGAAGCCATCTGAGGAGGCGCGCATAGGGGGAAAGGGCCGGGAAGAAGGCGAGCGCGAGGACGAGGTTGAACGCGGTGTGAAAATCGGCGACCGCGCGCGCCTGATCCGGCTCGATGACCACGAGAATCCGCCCGACCGGCCCGAGCAGCGCGAGCGCCACGAGGACGCCAAGCGCGCGGTTGAGGAGATTGCCCATCGGCAGCCGCCGCGAAGCCGGATCGTCGCCGGCGCTCGCTTCGAGCAGCGGATTGATCGCGGTGCCGAGATTGGCGCCGAGGACGAGCGCGAACGCGGCATCCGGCGGCACGACGCCACGCGCCGCGAACGACATGATCACCAGAACGACGGCAACCGAGGAATGCGCGGCCCAGGTGAACAGCGCGGCAAGCAGCACGTCCATCAATGGCTGCGTCGTCAGCGCGCCGAGCAGAAGGCGGAGACTGGGCACGTCCTCATAGGGCGTGATCACCGCGAGCAGGAGATGAAGGGCCAGCAGCATGAGGCCGAGCCCGATCCCGACCCGTCCGAGATCGCGCACCTGGCTCGCCCCGCCGCGGCGGAACGCGATCACGCCGGCGAGAATGAACGCCGTCGCGATGCGCGAGACATCGAAGGACAGCACCTGGACGATCAGCGTCGTGCCGACATTGGCGCCGAGCATGACCGCAAGGCCAGGGACGAGATCGAGCATAGATCG
>JAKAQU010000222.1 GCA_021819535.1 Pseudomonadota bacterium
ATGACCACTCCCGCAAAACAAAAACGCCCCCACCCCCGCCAGCGCCGTGAATCGCGTGCATCGCTCCTGCCAAAAACGTAGTTATTGGAGGTGTCCAATTTTTACCCCTGGTGGCAGGCGGCGAGCACGCGGTCGATGAAGGCGTCGCTGCTGCCGAGATAGCGCGCCGGATCGGTGAGGGTTGCAAGCTCGGCGGCATCGAGCCGGGCCGCGATCTCAGGGATCTCGGCGAGCGCGGCAGCGAGCGGGATCGCCCCGCTCCGGGCGCGATCGCAGGCGGCCTGCACGGCGTGATGCGCGGCTTCGCGGCCGAAGAGCGGGGCAAGCCCCATCATCACCGCCTCGGCGACGATCAGCCCGCCGGTCGCCTCCAGATTCTGGCGCATTCTCGCCGCATCGACGATCATCCCCTCGGCGATGAAAAGCGCATGGCGAACGGCACCATGGGCGAGCACGAAAGCCTGCGGCAGCGCCAGCGGCTCGGCCTGCCAGGGGCCGGTCGCGCGCTCGAAATCCTGCGCCATCGCGCCCTGCATCAACGGCACCAGCGCCTGCACCCCGCGCATCGCGGCGAGCACGTATTCGGCCGCGATCGGGTTGCGCTTTTGCGGCATGGTGGAGGAGGAACCGCGGCCCGGCGCATGCGGCTCCGCCACTTCGCCAAGCTCGGTCTGGGCAAGAAGGATGATGTCGGTTGCGAATTTGCCGAGGCTGCCGCAGAGAAGGCCGAGAAACCCGACCGCCTCGGCCAAGCCCTCGCGGCGCACATGCCAAGGAAGCCATGGCGCGCCGAGCGCGAGTTCGCCCGCAAGGCCCTCGAGCACGGCGATGCCATGCTCGCCGAGCGAGGCGAGCGTTCCCGCAGCCCCCCCGAATGACACTAGCTCGACGCGCGGGCGGAGCTGATCGAGCCGTTCGACATGAGAGATCAGCGGTGCCAGCCAGACCGCGCATTTGAGGCCGAAGGTGATCGGCAGCGCGTGTTGCAGATGCGTCCGCCCAGCCATCACCGTCGCGCGATGCGTCTCCGCCTGTTCGGCCAGCGCCGCGATCAGGTGAAGAAGATCGGAGCGCAAGAGGGCGAGCCCGGCCTTGACCTGGAGCGCGACCGCGGTATCGAGAATATCCTGTGTTGTCGCCCCCCAATGCGTCCAGCGCCCCGCCTCCGGGCCGGCGGCGCGCGAGAGGGCGGCGACCAGCCCGACCACGGGATAGCCGACATTGCGCACACTCGCCGGCAGGCCCGAAAGATCGAGCCGATCGGTGCGCGCGGCCGCAGTGATCGCCTCGGCGGCGGCGTCAGGGATCAGCCCGAGCCGCGCCTCGACGCGGGCCAGCGCCGCTTCGACGTCGAGCATGCGCTGAATGAGCGCCTGCTCATCGAACACTGCCCGCATGGTGTCCGAGCCATAAAGTGTTCCAAAAACCGGACTGTCGGCGGGATTGACGGCCATGGCGCTCAGAAGACCCGCAAGAATAGACAATAAAAATCTTCTTTTTCTGAAGAAAAAGAAGCAAAAAGACTGTCATTCCGTTCCCTTGGAGTAGCGAACTCCACGGAGCGGGCAGCGCCTGCGGCGCTGCCCAACGAATAAAAGTTTTTTGGTTCTTTTTTTTCAAAAAAGAACAATTTTCTACCCCTAAAGTTCGAGAAACACGGTCTCGCCCGCGCCCTGGAGGCGGATATCGAGATGCCAATGTGCCGGCGCAACCTCATCCGCGAGCAATGTCGCGCGGCGGGCGGAATCGGCGATCGAGGCGAGCAGCGGGTCGGTTTCATTGCGTGGATCGCCGGCGAAATAGAGCCGCGAGAAAAGCGGCTTCAGGATGCCGCGGGCATGAAGCGCGAGCGCCAGATGCGGCGCCTGCCAGGCATTGCCGCGCCCGGCGACGGGGCCGGGTTTCAGAGTGCGGAAGTGAAACCGCCCCTCCGTATCGCAGCGCGCGCGGCCGAAGCCGGGGAAGCGGTCATCGGCGGGCGGATCGGCCTGCCAGATTTCGACCGCGGCATCGGCGACCGCGTCTCCATCGCCATCGAGCACCCGCCCGCTGATGGTGATCGCCTCGCCGTTCGCGCCGAAGCGGGTGAGATCGGCCCATTCCGGGTGTTCGATCAGGTGCCAGTAGGGGCCGATGGTCTGGTTCGGGGTCGCCGGCGGCATCAGGCGTTCTCCATCGGTGTCGCGGCACGCCCGCGGAGCACGATATCGAAGCGGTAGCCGAGCGCCCATTCCGGCTTCGTCAGCGCGATGTCGAACCGCGCGATCAGGCGTTCGCGCGCCGCGCGATCGGCGATCGCGAGATAGATCGGGTCGAGTTCGAGCAACGGGTCGCCGGGGAAATACATCTGGGTGATCAGGCGTTGGGCGAAGCCGGCGCCGAACAGCGAGAAATGGATATGGTTCGGCCGCCAGGCATTGGGGTGGTTGCGCCAGGGATAGGAGCCGGGCTTGATCGAGACGAAGCGATAGCGCCCCTCTTCGTCGCTGAACACCCGGCCCTCGCCGTGGAAATTGGGGTCGAGCGGGGCGTCGTGCTGGTCGCCCGGATGATCGTACCGCCCGGCGGCGTTGGCCTGCCAGATTTCGACCATGGTGTGCGGGATGGGGCGCCCGTCCTCATCCATCACCCGGCCCTCGACGATGATCCGCTCGCCGAGCGCGGGCTTTCCGGCGAGCGTCGAAAGATCGGCGATGGCGGGGAAATGGTGAGGCGAAAAACGCGGCCCGCTCGCCTCGGTGAGTGTCGTCGGCACGGGGACGAGCGCGATTTTGGGATGGCGTTTCGCGGTGCTGCCATAGGAAGGCGTGTCATAGAGGGGCTGGCTGCCCGCGGCGGGGGTGCGGAAAAGTGCTGGATCGGGCATCGCGACGCGGCCTCTCAGGGAATCGTGCCAAGGAAGGAGGAGATCGCCGAGCTTACCGCGTCGGGCCGCTCGATGGTCGGGATATGGGCGGCCTCTGGGATGACGGTAAGCGAGGCGCCGAGCGCTGCTTGCAGGGCTTTGGCACTGGCGACCGGGGTCGATTCGTCGAACGCGCCGACGATGACATGGGCGGGGAGCGCAAGCTTGGGGGTTTGGGCGCTGAAATCGGCGCCGGCGATGGCTTCCGCGGCGCCGGCATAGCCCTCGGGATCGGTGCGAAGCAGCATCTGGCGGAGGCCCAAGGCCGCTGGCTGGTCGCGAAACCCCGGCGTCACCCAGCGCGCCATCACCGGCTCGACGACCGCCGCCATGCCGCCCGCGCGCACGAGGCGCGCCCGCTCGTGCCAGTTGGCCGGCGGCGCAATGACCATCGCCGTGTCGCAGAGAATGAGGCTCCGGACGCGGCCCGGCGCCTGCAACGCCATCGCCTGCGCGATCAACCCGCCGATCGAAAGCCCGGCGATATGGGCACTCGAGACCGAAAGCGCGTCGAGCGCGCCCAACACTTCGCGGGCCAGCGCCATCATGTCATAGGGGCCGGGTGTCACCGCACTCAGCCCATGGCCGCGCAAATCCGGGCGAATGACACGATAGCGCGCCGCCAGCGCCTCCGCCTGCGCGTCCCAGACATGAAGCGAGGTGCCGAGCGAATGGAGCAGCACCAGCGGCGGCGCCCCGGCCGGCCCCGCCACCTGGACATGCGTCACAAGATCACCAACCAGAACGAACATCGGCCAATTCCTCCCGCGCGCCAGCATCGCATCCCGGCCGCCGGCGTGCAATTGCGGCCAGCGCTGACGGGAAAGGGCGGAAGGGCTAAGGAGGGGTGTTCTTTTTTGTAAAAAAGAACCAAAAAACTTTTGCTCGTCGGCGCGTTCAACGCAGCGGCATGAGCGTCGGGTGATTGGCGCCGGGGGTGACGGTGAGGATCTGGCCGCCGTCGCGGGCCGAGATCATCATCATGTCGCCGGGGGCGAGGAGATCGCCGGCGTCGCGGAAAAAACCGGGGGCGGTGACGTCGTCGAGGCGGTCGCCATCGGCCTTGTAGTGCCAGAGGGTGAAACCTTGAGCGTAGGAGAGCACCGAAAGATTGCGGGTGGCGAGCGCCATGGAGGTTTCCTTTGCGCGTACAAGGAAAGGGCCGCACCGGGGGGAGGTGCGGCCCTTCAGGTTGGGAAGAAGGAGGAACCAACGAGCGTAGTTCGCCCGTTGATGAGAGACATATAAACCTTCAGTTGACGGCCGTCAAGACTATTTTCCTAAACATTTTGTCATACCCCTGCCATGTATGCCGGGCATCTCGGATCACGCGACGATGCCTTTCATGCGCAGCAGGAATTCCAGCCGCTCCAACGCCTCGCGCCAGAGCCGCCAATCGCCGCGCTCGGTGGCGAAGGCGGGATTGGGCGCGGCCTGGCGCTCGCCCCATACGCGCAGGATGCGGGCGTGAACGAGATCGACGCGGCGGCGGCGATAGAGGATGTCGAGGCATTTGACCACGTCGTCGGGCTCGCAGGGACGATTGACGCGGCCGATGCCAGCCCGCACCCGGGCGCCGTCGCGGCGCGCCATCAGCGCCGCCATGGTCCAGAACCAGGCCTCCTCGGCGCTCCGGAACGGGGTCGTGGGCGTGCGGGTGGCGCGGGCGGCGTGAGATGTCTCGGTCATAAGGGCAATGCTCGGCATGGCATGGTTTCCTCGTTGTCAGGTGGGCACGGGTCAGATGGGCACGGGTCAGATGGGCACGGGTCAGATGGGCACGGACTAGGCGGGAATTAAGAACAAAATAAGAACTACCTGCGATAGAAAAACCACGAATCGCGGCCTGCCGCAAGGGAATTAAGGTAAAATTTCCTATTCCCTTCGGACTCAATTCCTTGCACACTGTTCTTCGAGCCGATCATCGGCAACCAAACCCGCAATGCGGCCAGGACGACATGAAACACGAGGATATCTGGCGGGCGCTCGATACGCTCGCCGCGGAACAGGGGCTTTCCCCTTCGGGTCTGGCCCGCCGGGCCGGGCTCGATCCCACGACCTTCAACCAGTCGAAAAGACGGATGCCCGATGGCCGCGCGCGCTGGCCGAGCACCGAGAGTCTGGCCAAAGTTCTGGTCGCGACCGGCACCGGGCTCGAAGCGTTCACCGCCCTCGTCACTGGCGCGCGGGCGCTCGCGTCATCGCGCCCGCTGACCCGAAGGGTGCCGCTGATCGGCTTCGCGCAGGCTGGGGGCGAAGGTTTTTTCGATGATGGCGGCTATCCGGTCGGCGGCGGCTGGGACGAGGTAAGCCTGCCCGAGGTTGCCGATCCGCACGCCTACGCCCTCGAAATCAGCGGCGAATCGATGGAGCCAGTGTTTCGCGACGGCGATGTCGTCATCGTCTCACCGAACGCGCCGGTCAGGCGCGGCGATCGGGTGGTGGTGCGGACGACGCGCGGCGAGGTGATGGCGAAACAGCTAGATC
>JAKAQU010000223.1 GCA_021819535.1 Pseudomonadota bacterium
AAGCCGGGCGAAGGCGAGCGAGAGGTCGCCCACGCTTGCCGCATTCGTCGCCGCGGCCGTGCCACGCCGGGCACGGGCGGCGATGCCCTCGAAGATGACGGCGAAGCGAAACAGGGCGAAAGCGGTGTGAAAGGGCCGCATCGGTGGCGCCGGGCCCCGGCGGCTTCGGTAATAATGGGCCAGATACTCGGCTTCCGAGGGGATGCCGAGGGCGGCGAGATCGAGCCCCTTGAGGCCGCCATATTCCTCCGGCCGGCTGTGCCAGGCGAGCGCGCTGAAGGCGAGATCGGCGAGCGGGTGGCCGATGGTCGCCAATTCCCAGTCCAGCACCGCGACCACGCGCGGCTCGGTGGGATGGAACATGAGGTTGCCGATGCGAAAATCGCCATGGCAGAGCGTGGCCGTGTCGTCATCGGGGATGTTTGCGGCAAGCCAGGCGGCGAGGCGGGAAAGATCGGGGATGTCGCGAAACCGCTCGCGCTCCCATTGCATGGTCCAGCGGTTGATCTGGCGCTCGAAATAATTGCCGGGCCGGCCGAACCCTTCGAGTCCGACCGCGCGCCAATCGATGTCGTGCAACCGCGCCAGCGTCTCGGCGACGGCGCGGAACATCGGACCCCGCTCGGCCGGTGTCGCGCCGGGGAGATCGGTGCTGGCGAAAACCCGCCCCTCGATGCGTTCCATGATGTAGAACGGGGTGCCGACGATGTCGCGCTCGGCGTGAAAGAGCAGAACCGGCGGCACCGGCACGTCGCTTCCGGCCAGCGCCGCGAGCACGCGGTATTCGCGATCGACGGCGTGGGCGGCGGGGAGGATCGGGCCGTCGGGCTGCTTGCGCAGAACCAGGCGGCGATCATCGAAAGTGACGAAGTAGGTGGGGTTCGACTGGCCGCCGCTGATCGGCTCGAGCTGCATCTCGCCCTTGGCGCCGAGGGCGCGGGCGAGAAAGGCGGCAAGACGCGCTCTATCGAACGCTGGCGTGGCCGGGGGGGGAAGCATCGTCTATCGTTTCCTCCAAGATTTGGGCAAGTCTTGCGGATTGCGTCTCGTTCGCCAAGTGTTGCCGCCGATGACCGGGATCGAGGGCGGGAGGCAGGGCAGGATGCGGGGTGCGATTGGGGTGTGGCTGCTTCTGTTTGCCATGCTGGCGCTGGCGGGGCAGGCGCCGGCGGGGGCGCAGGAGGTCAAGCTCGCGACCTGGAATCTCGAATGGCTCACCCTGCGTGCCGCCGGCGATCCGGCCTTGCCCGCGGATGTTGTGCCCAAACGGGCCGAGGATATCGCGGCCCTTCGCGCCTATGCGGCGCGGCTCGATGCCGATGTGGTGGCGATCGAAGAGGTCGATGGCGCGGCCGCGGCGGCGGAAATTTTCCCGCCCGAGCGCTATGCCGTCCACATGACCGCCGATCACGTGGTGCAGCGCGTCGGTTTCGCGGTGCGGCGGGGGATCCCGGTCGTCCCTCATCCCGATCTCGTCGCACTCGATGTCTATCCACCCGCGGCGCCGGCGCATTTGCGGAGCGGCGCCGATATCACGCTCGATCTTCCCGGCGGGATGCTGCGCCTGCTCGCCGTCCATCTCAAGGCCGGTTGCCGCAGCGATCCGTTCGCCAGCAGCCGCCGGCCGGCCTGCCGCGTTCTCGCCGCCCAGAGCCGGGTGATGCAAGCCTGGGTCGCGGCCCGCGCCGAGGCCGGCGAGGCATTCGCCGTGCTCGGCGATTTCAACCACCTGGCGGCGGCAGATGACGATGTCGCAACCACTCTCGAAGCTGCCGCACCACTCATCGAGCCGACCGCCGATCACGCCTCGCCCTGCCGGCGTGGCGGCGAGAGGTTCATCGACCGTATTCTGCTCGGCGGCGCGGCGCGAAACTGGCTGGAGCCGGAGAGCTTGCGCGTTCTCGTCTATCACGAGCCGGGGCAGATCGCAGGGCGCCATCTTTCCGATCACTGCCCGGTTTCGGTGCGCCTCCATCTCGGGGATGGCTCATGAAACGGCGGGAATGGCTGGCCTCGGTCGCGGCCATTGCGTTCACCGGCTGCGCCGCGCCGGCGCCGCCGAGCCCGTTGCGGTTTTTCACCCCCGAGGAAGCCGCGACCATCACCGCCATCGCCGATCGCCTGATCCCCACCGATGATCTCGGCCCCGGCGCGGGCGAGGCGGGGGCAGCGACGTTCATCGACCGCGAGCTTGCCGGCCCCTACGGCACGAGCCGCGATCTCTATATGCGCCCGCCTTTTCTTCCTGGCCTTCCGGGGCAGGGGCCGCAATCGCCGGCGACGCCGGCGGCGCGCTATCGCGCTGGCCTTGCGGCCCTCGATGCCCATTGCCGCGCCGCTTTCGCCGGGCGCGGCTTTGCCGACCTCGCGCCGCCGCTGCAGGATCGCATGCTCGCTGACCTCGAAGGCGGGCGCATTCTGCGCAACGACGGCGGGCGGGCGTTTTTCGATCTCGTATTGCGCGACACGATCGACGGGTTCTTTGCCGATCCCGCCTATGGCGGCAATCGTGGCATGGCGGGCTGGCGCCTGATCGGCTTTCCTGGCGCGCGCTATGATTATCGCGATTTCGTTGCCCGCCATGGCGAGGTTTATCCCGAGCCGCCGGTCGCACTCGCATGACCCTGCGCCTGAAACCGGTCGATGCGGTGATCATCGGGTTTGGCTGGAGTGGTGCCCTTCTTGCCGAAGCCCTGAGCAGCGCCGGGCTTTCGGTGGTCGCCCTCGAACGCGGACGCTGGCGCGACACCGCCGAGAATTTTCCCCCGAGCCGCGCGCCCGATGAGCTGCGCTATGCGGTGCGCCATGACCTCGTCGTGAAACCCGCGGAAAACACGATAACTTTCCGCAATAGCGTGGCGCAGATGGCGCTTCCGATCCGGGCCTGGGGCTCGTTTTTGCCGGCGAGCGGGGCGGGCGGCGGCGGCGTGCATTGGAACGGCCAGACCTGGCGTTTCCGGCCGAGCGATTTCACCCTCAAATCCGACACCATCGCCCGCTATGGCAAGCGTTTCCTGCCACCCGATCTCAGCATCGAGGATTGGGGTGTGACTTATGATCAACTCGAACCCTATTACGACAGGTTCGAGTATATTTGTGGCATTTCTGGAAAGTCCGGCAATCTTCGCGGCCGCATCGAGGCCGGCGGCAATCCCTTCGAGGGGCCGCGCGCGCGCGAATACCCGACCCCGCCGATGACCATGCCCTATGCCCCGACGCTGTTCGCCGAGGCGTCGCGCGAACTGGGCTATCATCCTTTTCCCCAGCCCTCGGCCAATCTCTCGCAAGCCTACACCAACCCGTTGGGGGTGACACTCGGCGCCTGCACCTATTGCGGCTTTTGCGAGCGCTTCGGCTGCGGCAATTACGCCAAAGCGAGCCCGCAGACGACGCTCATGCCGGTTTTACGGCGGCGCAAGAATTTTTCTCTTCGCACTGAATGCACAGCACTCGCCATCGATCATGAGGGCGGCAAGGCGCGGGGCGTCACCTATACCGACGCGAGCGGCGAGGTTTTTTTCCAGCCGGCCGAGATCGTGCTCTGCTGCGCCTATACTTTCGAGAATATCCGCCTGCTTCTGCTCTCCGGCATCGGCGCGCCCTATGATCCGCAGACCGGCCGCGGCGTCGTCGGGCGCAATTATGCCTATCAGACGACATCTTCGGTCGCGCTCGGCTTCGATGGCAAATTGCTCAACCCCTTCATCGGCGCGGGCGCCCTTGGCACGGTGGTCGATGACTGGAATGGTGATCACTATGATCACGGCCCGCTCGGCTTCATCGGCGGCGCCTATTTGGCCGCCCTTGCGACCAATGGAAGGCCGATCCTCAACCATCCGGTGCCGCCTGGGGTGCCGCGCTGGGGGGCGTCTTGGAAGCGGGCGGTCGCCAAATCCTATCTTCGTACGACGCGGCTTCTGGCGCAGGGAAGCTCGCTCAGCCATCGCGGCGCTTATTGTGATCTCGATCCCAATTATCGCGACCGCTTCGGCCGGCCGCTATTGCGCCTGACTTTCGATTTTCACCCCAATGATCTGAAAATGTCGCATTTCGTGACCGGAAAACTCGCCGCCATCGCGCGCGCCATGCGCCCGGATTGGATGACGATCGCCAATCGTGAGGCACCTTACAGCGTCGTTCCCTATCAGAGCACGCATAATGTCGGCGGGGCGGCGATGGGGGCCGATCGCGGGTCGAGTGTCGTCAATCCTTATTTGCAGAGCTGGGATCTTGCCAATCTTTTCGTCATAGGCGCATCCGCCTTTCCGCAGAACCCCGGCTACAACCCGACGGGAACGGTTGCCGCCCTCGCGCTGCATGCGTCAGATGCGATCACACAACGCTATCTCCGCGCACCGGGGCCGCTCGCATGAAAATGCTGAGGATCGCCGCTTTTTTCCTTCTCCTTGCGGCCTTGCCGTCCCACGCCGAGGACCGCGTGCGCGAGGGCGCCTATCTCGCCCACCTCGCCGATTGCGCCGTCTGTCACACACCGCCGGGTGGTGCGCCCTATTCCGGGGGGCGGCGGATTCCAACCCCGTTCGGGGCGGTGATCGCGCCCAATCTCACGCCCGACCGCGCAACCGGGATCGGCGCCTGGTCAGATGCCGAATTTACCCGCGCATTGCGCGCCGGGCGGAGCCCCGATGGTGGATTTCTCTACCCCGCCCACCCTTATCCCTATTTCGCCCGCTTCACTGACGCGCAAGCAGCGGCGATCCGCGCCTATCTCGCAACACTTGCCCCCGTCCGCAGATCGGCGCGTGGCGCCGATCTTCCGTTTCCCTTCGATATCCGCTTTCTGCTCGCCTTCTGGGATACGCTCTATGCAACGACGCCGCAAAATCTTCCCGATCCTCGCCACGATGCGCCCTGGAACCGAGGTGCGTGGATCGTCACCGGGCCGGGGCATTGCGGCGCGTGCCATACGCCGAAAACTCTGCTCGGTGGCGATATCGCCGCGCGCGCGCTCGAGGGCGGGATGGTCGCGGGATGGGTTGCCCCACCGCTCGATGGCGATCTCCGCACCGGGCTTGGTGCGTGGCGGGAGGACGAAATCGCGAGCTTTCTCGCGACCGGCAGCGCGCATGGCGCGCTCGCAAGCGGCCCGATGGCCGAAGTGGTGGAATTTTCCGGCGCCCGCATGACGGAAGCCGACCGCGCCGCGATCGCCCACTATCTCAAGAGCCTGCCCGCGCCGCCAGCCCCCCCGCTGCCCCCGCGCCCATCACCGGCGGCTATGGCCGCGGGGGAAGCGCTCTACCGCCTCCGCTGCGCACCCTGTCACGGCCGAGATGGCGAGGGAACGAAAGGGCTCTTCCCCCGTCTTGCCGGGAGTGCGCTCGTCGAGGCCGA
>JAKAQU010000224.1 GCA_021819535.1 Pseudomonadota bacterium
CTGCTCTCGCCGCCATGGCCCGGCCGTGATATGGCCGGGCCATGGCGGGGCGGGACAGGGCGCGATTCGTGTGTCAGGCATGCGGTGCCGTCACGGCGAAATGGGCCGGGCGGTGCGAGGCGTGCGGCGCCTGGAACACGCTCGCCGAAGAGATCGCGGCCCCGAAGCCGGGAGCACTGGCGCGGCCGAAAACCGTTGCCCGCGGCATCGATCTCGTCGGGCTTCTCGGCACCAGCGAGCCGCCGCCGCGTCTCATGAGCGGCATCGCCGAGTTCGACCGGGTGCTCGGCGGCGGGCTGGTTGCGGGTTCAGCGGTGCTGGTCGGCGGCGACCCCGGCATCGGCAAATCGACGCTCATGCTTCAGGCCGCCTCCCGCCTCGCCGGCAATGGGCAGAGCGTCATCTATATAACCGGCGAGGAATCGATCGAGCAGGTGCGGCTCCGCGCCCGCCGGCTCGGTCTCGAACAAGCGCCGCTCGCGCTCGCGGCGGCAAGCCATCTCCCCGATATCGCGGCAACCCTGGAGACGCGCCCGGGGCTCGGCCTCGTCGTCATCGATTCGATCCAGACCATGTGGCTCGACGCTTTCGATGCCGTGCCGGGGACGCTGACGCAGGTGCGCGCCGCCGGGTTCGAACTGGTGCGGCTGGCCAAGACCCTTGGCTTCGCCCTCGTCCTGGTCGGGCATGTGACCAAGGACGGGGCGATCGCGGGGCCGCGCGTGCTCGAACACATGGTCGATGCGGTGCTGTATTTCGAGGGCGAGCGCGGCCATCAATTCCGCATCCTGCGCGGGGTGAAAAACCGTTTCGGCGCGACCGACGAAATCGGCGTCTTCGAGATGACCGATCACGGTCTCGCCGAGGTCGCCAACCCCTCGGCGCTGTTTCTCGCCGAGCGGCGCGGCCATGTCGCCGGCTCGGCGGTGTTCGCCGGGATCGAGGGCACGCGCCCGGTGCTGCTCGAAATCCAGGCGCTGCTCGCGCCCAATGCCGGGGGCACGCCGAGGCGCGCCGTCCTCGGCTGGGATGCCGGGCGGCTCGCGATGCTGCTCGCGGTCTTGGAGACCCGCTGCGGCCTCAGGCTCGCCGGCAATGACGTGCATCTCAACATCGCCGGCGGCCTCAGGATCACCGAGCCCGCGGCCGATCTCGCGGTCGCGGCGGCGCTGGTTTCGGCGGCGAGCGAAACGCCGGCGAGCCCGGATACGGTTTATTTCGGCGAGGTCGGGCTGTCGGGCGAAATCCGCCAGGTGGCGCTCGCCGAGGCGCGGCTCCGCGAAGCGGCGAAGCTTGGTTTCGCCCGCGCTTGCCTGCCGCGCCGGCTGGCCCGCGGGGCCAAGCGCCTGGTGCCGCCGGAGGGGTTGCAACTTCAGGAGATCGGCCATCTCGGCGATCTCCTCGCGGGGTTCGCGGTCTCGGGCGCCGGGCGGAAACCGCGCCGAGAGGCGGAATGAGCGCGGCCGTTCTGCGCGTCAGCGCCGATCGGCGAGTGAGGGGAACCATTCCGGCATCGCGGCTCGGCGATCAGCATCCGCCCCGGCTCGGCGTTCTCCTCGATGGCACGATGATCGGGACGATCGCGCTGGAGCCGGGCGAGAACGCCGCGGAATGGGTGCTTTCCCTGCCGCTCCCGGGGCATCGGCTCGGCGCATTGCTCGATCTTCTCCGCCTCGATACCGGCGAGAGCGTGCTTCCCGCGCCGTTCCCGCTGGCCGGGCTCTATCGCTTCGTCTGGCACGGGGCGGTGCGTCGCGAGCGGGTGATCGATGGCGCCTTCAGCCTCGGCGTCACCCTCGATCCGGCGCTTTACGTGGCACTCGGCGCCGAGGGCGTCGTTCATGCGCGCGGCTTTGCCCACCGCGATGCGGCCGGGCTCTATCGCTTTTCCCTCGCCCTCACCCGGCTGGTGCCGCTCGGCCCGCCGACCCGGCTCGTGCTCGCGATCGCCGGCGTCGAGGGGCTGGCGACGGTATCGGTCGGCACCGCCGATCTCGGCCTCGCGGGCTATGTCGAAGCCGTCGACGCTGGGGAAATTCGCGGCTGGGCCGCCGATCTTGCTGATCCGGGGCGGGTGCTCTCCGTGGTTCTGCGCGAAAATGGCGAGGAAATCGCAAGCACCCGCGCCGATGCTGCGCGCCCCGATCTCGCCGCCGCCGGGATCAATGATGGCCGCGCCGGTTTCCGCCTCCCGTATGCGCCGCGGCGGCTTCCCCCCGGGACGCCGCCGCCCGAACTCCGCATCGAAATCGCGGAGTTCGGGCTCGCGCTCGTCGGCAGCCCGATCAAAGCCCCGACGCTGCCCGGTTTCGCCGGCCATTTCGACGGTATCGAAAATGCCGTCGCCGCCGGCTGGGCGCTCAGCCTCGTCGATCCGGCCACGGCGCTCGCGGTCGAGATCCTGCAAAACGGAAGGGTCATCGCGGCCGGGCGCGCCGATCTCGAACGCCCCGATGTCGCCGCGGCCGGGCTGCCAGGATCCGCCTGCGGCTTTCGCCTGACGCTGCCCCTCAATCAGGCGGCGCTCGCGGAGGCGCCGTTCATCGCCCGCATCGCCGATACCGATCTCGTGCTCGAAGGCTCGCCGCGCGTGGCCCGGCGCAACCCGGCGATCACCGCTTTTCTCGCCGCGGGAGAAAGACCGCTCGCAGCCCCCCTGGCCGCCCGCTTCAAATCTCGCCGGGCGCGACGGATCGCGGGTTTGATGCTGTCCCTGATGATGCCGGTCTTCAACCCGCGCGAGGCCTGGCTCAAAGAGGCGCTGGCCAGCGTCCGCGCCCAGCGTTGCGATGCCTTCGAGCTGATTTGCATCGATGACGGCTCGACCGATCCCGCGATCATCGCGCTCCTGCGCGGCACGGCGGCGGCGGATGCGCGGGTGCGGGTTTTGCGCTCGCGCCGCAATGAAGGGGTTGCGCGGGCGATGGCGCGCGGCATCGCGGCGGCGCGCGGCACCCACATCGCCTTTCTCGATCACGACGACGCGCTCGCCCCGGATGCGGTGTTTCAGTTGCTGCTGGCGGCGCGGGAGAGCGGGGCCGATCTCATCTTCGCCGATGCCGCCTTCGCGGGCGAAAACCTCGATGAGATCGAACATGTCGCGCTCGGCGAGGCATTTTCGCATGACGCCTTTCTCGCCAGCGCCGTCCTGCCGCGCCCGCTTGCCATCGCGCGCAGGCTGGCAACGCCTGCCACCCCCGAGGCAGCGCTGGAAGGTGCCGAGGAACTCGATTTCGTGCTCCGCGCCATCGCCAATGCCGCGGCCATCGCCCATGTGCCGCGCGTTCTTTATCGCGCCCGCCGCCATGGGGTGGGCCGCGCCGCCGTGCTCGACCCAAGCCGGGTCGGGGAGGCGCGGGCGCGCGCGGTCAAGCGCCATCTCGCGGCGCTCGGGCTTCCGGCCCGCGTGCTTCCCGGGCTCGCCGAGGGCCAGCGCCTGCTGGCATGGCCGGCGGCGGCGGGAGAGGTCGCGGTGGTGTTGGGGCACGACCAGGAGAAACGCAATCAGGGCGGGCGTGGTCGCGCCGCGGCCTTCCGTGCCGCCGGCGATCTTCGCTGCCGCATCGTCTCGCGCCCGCCCGCCGGGCCGGGTCCAGGGTTCATCCTGTTTCTCGACCAGGAGATCGCATTTCCGGACGATGGCGCGTGGCTCGCCCATCTCTGCGCGCTGGCCGCCCGGCCCGGTATCGCCGCGGTCGCGCCGCTCTTGCTGACGCCGGCCGGACAGGTGCGCGAAATGGGCCTCGTTCTCGGCGGCGAGGCCGTCGCCCTGCCGGCGCTCGCCGGCGATGAGGCGTTCCTGCCCGGCGGTGAGGCGGGGCCGATCCGCAATCCCGGCCCCGGCGGGCGGCTTACCGTGGTGCGCGATGTCTCCGCCCTCTCGGCCGCGGCGCTGGTGACGCGGCGCGACGTGTTCGCAGCACTCGGCGGCTTCGCGCGCGCGCTCGGCCCGCTTGCCGCCGCCGATTTCGCCCTTCGCGCCCGCGCCCGCGGCTTGCGTGTTCTGGTCTCGGGCGTTCATCCGCTTTACCACCGGGGCCCGCCGCCCGCGCCTCTCGCGCATGATCTCAAGGCGCGGTTTCGCGCCCGCTGGCCGGACATCACGGCCGCGGGCGATCCATTCTACAGCCCGCTTTGCACGCCCGAGCGGGCCGATTTCGCGCTTCGATCCGAGGAAGCCTCGTGCCGCAAGCCGGCCCGCGCGCGCATCGTTCCTGGCCCTGGCGTCGATCACGAATAGGTGAGGCCGGCAGAAAATAATTATTTTTGCGCCGCGTTTCTGTTAACTAGATTTTAAGCCATGTACACCACCATATTCTCCATGTTGAACAATGCCTCTCTTTCCGCTTTCTCGGTGACACCCGGGATTCAGCAGAATCTCCGCCCCGGCGCCATTCTGCCGGTTCGGGACGTGGCCAGCGGCATGGTGAATAGCCAGTCGAACACCGGCCAGCAGGCAAGCCCGCAGGCGCAGCCCAATCAGCCTGGGCAGCCCTTCTCGCTGCCGACGCTCCCGCCTGGGCAGATTCTACCGCGTGGCTCTCTGCTCAATCTCTCGGTCTGAGGCCGTATCCGAGCCGTTTCCGGCTTTCCGGCTGCCCAAGCTGGCGGGAATCTAAGCGAATCAAATCACTCACACGATAGTTGCCGCATCACTCGCATGCGTGCTCTGGCTTATCTTTATCGCAGCTTCCCGGCACCTGGCCCATGGCTGTTTCAAGCGGTAGCTTTCGCCATTCATCTCCGGGATGTGGACATGGTGGGCCGCAAGGCCGACACTGAAGTGGACCCAGAAAACGGGATCTGGGGCTAAGCTGGAAATGGGCCGTTCTGTCGTGATAGACGGAGCGCAACATGAGCAAGGCGAGACGGCGCTGCGCGTCGATGGCCGCGAGCAGCCGGTCACCCCCGGCATGGCGGTCACCGCCGAGATCAAGACCGGCCGCCGCCGCGTCATCGACTATCTCCTCGCGCCACTCTGCGAGTATGTTCGTGATAGGTTGAGGGAGAGGTGACGGACGTGGGCTTTATGCAAAAGCTGAAAGCGTGGGACGCGGTTGAAGCCAATTCCAAGCGATTAAATTTCTTTCGCAGTGTGATTTTTTGCGCTTATATTTCAATATTGGTGATATATGACATAATTTTATCGCACCTCGACAAGGTGAACCATGCTTATGTTCAACGTATAGGCTGCGACCTTAGACCTATAAATTCAGTTATCAAAATTATAATGCCAGATAGAATTTTACATAACATAGATGCAACATGCGCTGGATTGTCTTATTCCAATGAATCTATATATTATATCTATTTAATGATAAAGTT
>JAKAQU010000225.1 GCA_021819535.1 Pseudomonadota bacterium
ACTCGCTACGACAAAAAAGCCGCCAACTTCCTGGCCGGCCTCTGTCTCGCCTCCGCAGTCACCTACTGGATGCAATGAGTCCACGCCCTAAGACCGTTGCAGCTAAGGCTAGGAAAGCGGCGATCGCAGCGAGGAAAGCGGCGATCGCGCCCACGAATACAGCTATGTTTGTGAGCATGGCAAACACCCCTCAATATTTTTATAGCGTAATGCAAATCTTACGATGTTTCAATATTATCCTCTCAGATGTTTGGGATCTCGATTCAAAGGCGGACGTCTCGAAGAATGCTGGGTTTTTCGTTGTTCCTCGGCGGCATCGGAGCGATTGGCGCGTTGCGACCGCCAAGACGCCGGCGGCTGGCAGACCAAAATAGGCGACATCAACATGCTCGGCCCACATGCGGGCGGTTGTGCGGGGCAATGTATAGCGAGCGACTCGGATAGTGGTTTTGACGAAGGACTTTCTCCCGCTTTTGGTGAGAGCGTCGGCTGCGGGAAACACTTCGACGGTGCGATCCTCCTGCCGCAAGCATCTTTTCCACCACCGTGCGTCGAATAATCCCGCTGGAGGTCCGCAAGGCCGCTATTGAATTGCCCGACGAAAGTGAATTTTGTGAGTTATTTGAGCGGCCTGCGGACGGCGGGGATCGAACCCGCACTTCCGATACGGAAAGCAGATTTTAAGTCTGCTGCGTCTACCTGTTCCGCCACGTCCGCATGAAACGTGCCTCATCCCTTGCAGAGCGCGCGCGCGATTTCAAGCGCGCGGCGGAGCAGGGTTTCATTCGCCTCCGGCGTCAGAAACCCGCTATGGGCGGAAAGTGTCACATTGGGGAGAAGCGTCAGCGGATGGCCGGGCGGCAGGGGCTCGGTCGTGAACACGTCGAGCGCGGCATGGGCGATGTCGCCCCGCTCCAGCGCCGCGATCAGCGCCGTCTCGTCGATCAGCGCGCCGCGCGCGGTATTGACGAGAATGGCGCCGGGGCGCAGCCGTGCGAGGCGCGCGGCATCGAGAAACCCCCGGGTTTCGTCGTTGAGGAGGAGATGGAGCGAGACGACATGGCTTTCCGCCAGAAGCTCATCGAGGGCGACGAAGCGGACGCCAGGTGCGGTTTTCGGGCTTCTGTTCCAGGCGAGAACCCGCATCCCGGACCCCGCCGCGATGCGCGCGACTTCGGCCGCGATCCCGCCAAAGCCGATCAGGCCGAGCGTCTTGCCGGTGAGTTGCACGCCGGGGATGCGCGGCCAGGCCCCTTCGCGCACGCCGCGATCCATCGCCGCGATGCCGCGCGCTGCCGCCCACATCAGCGCGATGCTATGCTCGGCGACCGCGGTGTCGCCATAGCCCTTGATGGTGTGGACGGTGATGCCGAGTGCGGCGAGTTCGTCCGGGTTCATGTAGCTCCGCGCGCCGGTGCCGAGGAAAATGACGTGGCGGAGCGTTTTGCATTGGGCAAGTTGGGCGGTCGGGAGAGCGGAATGGTCGTCGAGCACGAAATCATAGCCGGCGAGGAGGCCCGGCAAATCCTCGGGCACGATGCGGGCGGCGCGATGGAGGGTGATCGGGGGGTCGCTCTCCGTCGTGACGCGCTGGAATACCGCCGCCAGGGTGTCGTCCGCATCGAGAAAAAGACCGCGCATGAAGCCGCTCCCGGTTGATCGCCATTCGCAAGCCGCCACTCTGCGGAAATCGACCGAGGCGGGCAAGCGCCGGCGCCTTGGCCGCTGGCTCGCCCGCGCGATCATCGCCGCGGTCTGGGGTGGGCTCGCGCTCGGGCTGGCTTTTCTCTGGCTGATCCATGATCTGCCGCGCCCGGAAGACGCGATCGCCGCCCGCCGGCCCATGCTCACCCTGGAAGATCGCACCGGTCGCGTGATCGCACGCTATGGCGATGTCGTCGGCGCGACGGTGCATCTCACCGATCTCCCGCCCTATGTCCCGGCGGCCGTGGTCGCGGTCGAGGATCGGCGGTTTTTCAGCCACGGCGCGCTCGATTGGCGGGGCTTGGCGCGGGCCGCGTTCATCGATCTGACCTCGGGGCGGATCGTGCAGGGCGGCTCGACGCTCTCTCAGCAAGTGGCCAAGACACTTTTTCTCAGCAATCGGCGGACATTTCGCCGGAAAATTCAGGAGGTCATTCTAGCCTACTGGATTTACGATCATTTTACTCGCAATCAGATCCTCGAAATCTGGCTCAATCGGGTCTATCTCGGTGCCGGCGCCTTCGGCGTCGATGCCGCGGCACGAGTCTATTTCGGCTTGCCTGCGCGCCATGCCTCGCTCTGGCAGGCCGCGATGATCGCCGGGATCCCGCGCGCGCCGGCGCGTTTCAACCCGCACGCCAATGCGTCCGCCGCGATCGCCCGCACCCGCCAAGTGCTGGCGGCGATGCGCGAGACCGGCGCGATCACCGAGGCTGCCGAGAGTGCTGCCATCGCCGCGATCAAGCTGCCGCCCATCCCGGGGGGCGGCTGGTTCGCCGATTGGGTGGCCGAGCAGGCCGAGCCCGCCCTGCCGCCGGGCGAAGACGCGACCCTCAAGACCACGCTCGATTCCCGCTTGCAGACGGAAGCGGAAACTCGGCTCAAGGCGCTGCTCGATGGCCCTGGCCTCGCGGCCGATGTCGGGGAGGGGGCGGTGGTCGCGCTCGACGCGGCGACCGGCGCGGTGCGCGCCATGGTCGGCGGGCGGGCGGAGAGCGGTGGCGGCTTCAACCGCGCCGTCGCCGCGCGGCGCCAGCCCGGCTCGGCGTTCAAGCCGTTCGTCTGGCTCACCGCCCTCGTCCATGGCGAGACGCCGGCAAGCCTGGTCGAGGACGCGCCGATCCGCCTCGGCGCCTGGGCGCCGCATGATCTCGAACACCGCTATCAGGGCGCGATCACCCTGACTGCGGCGCTGGCGCAATCCTCCAACACCGCCGCCATTCGGCTTCTGCTCCGGAATGGCGGCCCGCGTGCCGTCATCGCGACCGCCCGCAGATGCGGCATCAGCGACCCACTCCCCGATGACGCCTCGCTCGCGCTTGGCACCGCCTCCGTTGGATTACTTGAACTGACCGCCGCTTACGCGCCGTTTTTCAACGGGGGTGCGGCTCTCCGCCCGCGCTATCTCGAAACCGCGCCCGCGCGCCGCACCCAGGTGATCCCGCCTGAAGCCGCGGCGATGATGAAAACCATGCTCGCCGCCGTAGTCAGCGAGGGCACCGGCCGTAATGCTGCCATTTCCGGCGAAATCGTTGCCGGCAAAACGGGAACCTCTCAGGATTACCGCGACGCCTGGTTCGTGGGCGCGGTGCGCGGCACCCTGATCGGCGTCTGGCTCGGCAATGACGACGCAAGCCCCACCAAAGGCATCACCGGCGGCAGCCTGCCTGCCCGCCTGTTCCACGATCTCGCCCTGGTGGTGGCGCGGGAGTGAGGAAGAAAGGCGAGGGGTGCTACCCCTGGCCTTTCTTCGGCGTCATGCCGCCGCGGTGAGGCGTTTGACGAAGGCGGACAGGCGATGGCGGCGGAGTTCGGAGCGGGCGGCGGCGGAGTTGGTCATGTAGTTGAGCTGCACGACATAGCGCTGGCCGATGAAGGTTTTGTGCCCGTGCCAGGCTTCGACGCTGTTCGGGAAAACCAGCAGCGTGCCGTTCACCGGCGGCACTTCGACGGCGAAATCCTCGAGATCGCGGCTGCGAAGCAGGCGGAGACAGCCTTCATGCGCGCTCCAGGCGCCATCGTCTGGGTTGAGATAGAGGAGAACGGTAACCCGCTTGGCCGTTGAATCGCAATGAATATGCCCGTCGCGTTCGGTGGATT
Source organism: Pseudomonadota bacterium (assembly GCA_021819535.1). GTDB lineage: Bacteria > Pseudomonadota > Alphaproteobacteria > Acetobacterales > Acetobacteraceae > Acidibrevibacterium. The sequence continues at coordinate 3,805 of JAKAQU010000225.1, forward strand.
GGCCGCGCAGCGTCACCATCGTCGGCGCGTCATCGAGATCGAGGCCGAAGCGCCCGGCGATCGCGGCGCGAAAGCGCGGCCCCTCGAGTTCCGCAACCAGCCGCGCCGCACTCGGGCCGAGCGCAAGGGCTGAGATCGGGAACGAGCCGCGTTTGGCGAGGCGCGGCAAATCGCGAAACACCGTCGCGAGGGCCGCCTCGGGCACGAAACGCGGGACGACGATATGCGGAAAAGGGTCGCTCGCGACCGGGGTTTCGTTCAGGCGCTGGTAATCCAAGTTGAACATGGCGGGCTCGCTCGGAGAGTTGTCTTTCCCGCCTTATAGCACGATGGGTCGGCAATTCATCCTCCGCCGTTGCCCGCCGACGCAGCGGGCGCTATGGCCCGGCGCGACATGGACGACGAGACCAGAGCGCGGGCCGGCGACGGCCCGCTTGCCGCCTATCGCGCGCGCCTTGCCACCGGCGATCTCGCGACCGATCCCGGCCAGGCGCTGGCGGCGGAGCGGCTGCAGGAGCTGTGGGCACGGCTTCGCGATTACGACCCGCAGCCGCTGCCGGCGAGCAATGGGCTTTTTGCCCGTTTCTTTCGCCGCAAGCCGACCGAGGAGGCCCCCGAGGAGCGCCCGCACGGGCTCTATCTCGTCGGCGAGGTCGGGCGCGGCAAATCGATGCTGATGGATATGTTTTTCGAGAACGCCCCCCTCCGCCGCAAGCGCCGCATCCATTTTCACCGCTTCATGCAGGACGCCCATGCCAGCGTCCATCGCTGGAAGATCGCCCATCCCGAGGGCGCCGATCCCATCCCGCCGCTCGCCGACGAAATCGCCGATGGCGCGGCCCTTCTCTGTTTCGACGAGTTCCAGGTCAACGACATCGCCGATGCGATGATTCTCGGCCGGCTTTTCGAGGCTTTGTTCGCGCGTGGCGTGGTGGTGGTCGCGACCTCCAACACATTGCCCGACGATCTTTTCCGTGGCCAGCCCGGGCGCGATGCCTTCCTGCCCTTCATCGCCCTGATCAAGCGCCATCTCGATATCCTGGTGATGGAGGGCGGGCGCGACTGGCGGCGGCGGCGGCTCGAGACCATGCCCGCCTGGCTGGTGCCGGCGGATGCGCGGGCGGAAGCGGCGCTCGATGAGATCTTCGCAACCCTTGCCGAGGGCGCGCGGCCGATGCCTTCCCGCCTCAACGTGATGGGACGCCGCTTGCTGGTGCCTCTCGCCGCCGGCCATGTCGCCCGCTTCGATTTCGCCGCCCTCTGCGCGACCGCGCTCGGTGCCGGCGATTATCTTGCGCTGGCAACCCATTACCAGGCGCTGGTGCTCGACGCCGTGCCGCGTCTCTCCCCCGATAATTTCGACGAGGCGCGGCGCTTCATCACCCTGATCGATGCGCTTTACGACCACCGCGTGAAGCTCTTCGCCTCCGCCGCCGCGCCACCGGACGCGCTCTATCGCTCCGGCGAAGGCGCACGCGCGTTCGAGCGCACCGCCTCGCGC
>JAKAQU010000226.1 GCA_021819535.1 Pseudomonadota bacterium
CCGATCTATCTGCTCGAAAAGCCGGTCGGTCTCCTCGTTGCCGAGCGCCGCCGTCGGTTCGTCAAGGATCAGCAGACGCGCATTCAATGTCAGCGCCTTGGCGATTTCCACCTGCTGCTGGGCAGCAACGCTCAAGCCGCGCACGCGTGTCATCGGCGAAATATCGAGGCCGAGGCGCTGCAATTGCTGCGCCGCGCGGCGCGCCATCTCCGCCTGGTCGATGCGACCGCCGCGCATCAACTGGCGACCGACGAAAACGTTTTCGGCGATCGAGAGATCTGGGAGCAGCCGCATCTCTTGGTGGATCAGCCCGACACCGGCGGCGATCGCCGCCCGCGGATTGGCGGGGCGATAGGGTTTCCCTTCGAACGTCATGGCGCCGGCATTCGGCTGCAGCGAGCCCGCAATGATGCCCGAAAGCGTCGATTTGCCGGCGCCATTTTCGCCCAGCAGCGCGACCACCTCGCCGTCCCGGACATCGCAATCGATCCCGTGCAGCACCGTGACCAGGGCAAAGGATTTCGTGATGCCGCTGACGGAGAGCCGCACGCCGCGGCCCTCCGCCCCGACACTCCCGGCGCGCGGCCGGGAGAGGGTGGTCGCGGTCGCCGGCGTGGGGCCGGGAACGGTCACGGATGCTGTTTCAGGAAGGGATCGACATTCTCCTTTGTCGTCAGCACCGCCGGTTGGAGCTGCATTTTCGGCACCGACTTTCCACCCGCGAGGTCGAGCGCGGACGCGAGCGCGAGCCGCCCCATATATTGCGTCTTCTGGGTCATCGTCGCGGCAAGCACACCGTTCTTCACGGCCTGCAGCCCGGCGGTATCGCCGTCGAAGCCGACGATGACGACCGGATGGCCGAGATTGGCCACCTTGACCGCCTGCGCCGCCCCCAGCGCCAGCGCGTCGGCGCGGCCGAAGATCACGCTGATATTGGGATTACGCTGCAGCATGTCTTGGGCGATATTGAAGCCCTCGTCTTGGTGCCATTGCTTGCTCGCCTGCTTGGCGACCACCTTGAGGCCGGGGCATTTCGCCAGCGCCTCGTTGAAGCCCTTGTTGCGGTCTTCCTCGGGCGTAGTGCCGAGCTGGCCCTGGATGATCGCGACCTCGCCCTTACCGTGGGTGATCTTGCAGACATACTCGCCGAGCGTTCGCGCCGCGGCAACGCTGTCGGTCGCGATGAAGGTGTCGCCTGGCGCATCCTGCGCATTGCGATCGACATTGACGACCGGGATATGGGCGGCATGCGCGTCGCGCACGGGAACGCCGGCGGCGGTCGCGCCCGCTGGGATGTAGATCAGCGCCTTAACGCCCTTGGTGATCATGTCCTGGATCTGGTTCACCTGCGTCGCGCTGTCGCCATGGGCATCGGCGGTGTCGACGGAGACGCCCTTGGTCTTTGCCTCGGCGGTGACGGCTTCCTTGATCTGGTTAAAAAAATTCGCCTGCAGATTGGCAACGGCGAGGCCGACATCATCGGCGCGCGCGGCGGTGGCGGTCGCCAGCACCAGTAGCGAGGCGGCTGCGAGATAGGTCAGTCTGTGCATGTGTTTCACTCCCTTGTTGACAAAAATTTTACGCCAGGAAGCCGTCCTTCCCGGTGTTCAGACGCCGCGATCAGTTCTCCCGGCGCCGAAGCGTGTCGAAGGTGACAGCGATCGCGATGACCGCGCCGATGATCACCTGCTGAATGAACGGCGAGATGCCGGCGAGATTGAGACCGTTATGCAGGACGCCGATGATCAGAACGCCGATGATGGTGCCGCCGACGCCGCCGACCCCGCCCGAGAGGCTGGCGCCGCCGATCACCACCGCGGCGATGGCGTCGAGTTCATAACCCAATCCGTCGCTCGGCTGCGCCGAATCAAGCCGCGCCGACATCACCACGCCGGCGGCGGCCGACAAGAGGCCGGAGGCAACGTATACCGCGATCGTCAGCGGCCGCACCTTGATCCCCGCGAGCCGCGCGACCTCGGCGCTGCCGCCGATCGCATAGAGATTGCGGCCGGTCGCACGCAAGCGGAGAAAGGCAAAGGCAAGCACGGCGAGAATGATGAAGAGGCCAACGGTTGCCGACAGCAGATGAAAATGCCGCACCGTTGCAAGGCTGGTGAACCAGTCGGGAAACCCCACCACCTGCTCGCCATTGGTGGTGATGCTGGCAAGCCCCCGCGCGACCGACATCATGGTGAGGGTGGCGATGAAGGCGGGCAGGCGGGCGATGGTAACCAGAAGCCCGTTCACCAGCCCAGCGAGCGCGCCGGCGAAAAGCCCCATGGCGATGCAGAGGAGAAAGGGCCAGCCGTAATCATGATAGATCCAGCCCATCGTCATCGTTGCCAGCGCGAGGATCGAACCCACCGAAAGATCGATGCCGCCGATCACGATCACTGCCGTCATGCCGATGGCGAGAATGCCAAGCACCGTGACCTGGTCGACGACGTTGAGAAAATTGCGCAGCGAGAGAAAGACCGGGCTTACGAAGGTGAAAATCACCGCAAGCAGAATGAGCCCGATCAGCGGCCCCTGCGCGCCGGCGATGAACGTAAGCAGACCCGGCCGGGTAGCGTGGAGTTTGGCGTCGGACGTGGCGGTGGACATCGCGCGCCTCTCCTCTAGGGGGCGTGTGGCGGGGGGATGCGGGCGCGCGCCACCGCGTGCTGCCAGCGGGCGCGGGCTGCGGCGCGGGCTGCGGGCGCGATGTTCGGCGCGAAACGATCCGCCGCGCGCGGCAGGGCGTCGAGCGCGGCCTCGCTCCATAACCCGGCGCCGAGGCCGGCCATATGCGCGACGCCGAGCGCGGAGAGTTCGGCATCGCCGGCGCGGAGCACCGGCCGGCCCAAGGCATCGGCCTGCATCTGCATCAGCGCGTCGCTCCGGCTCGGGCCGCCATCGGCATGGAGTGCCGGGATTGGGCCGGTCGTCCGCTCCAGCGCGGCAACGACATCGGCGACCTGCTGCACCATCGCGTCGAGTGCGGCACGGGCGAGTTCGGCGGGGCCGGTATCGAGGCGGAGATTGGCGAGCAGCCCAACGGCATCGCGATCCCAATAAGGCGCCCCGAGCCCGGTAAACCCGGGGATCAGCACCACGCCGGTCGCATCAGACACTGCGGCGAACGCGGCAAGTTCCTCCGGCGTGCGGCCGAAAAGCTGCGCGAGCCAGCGCAGCGTCGCGCCGGATGCACGGATATTGCCCTCAGCGGCGTAGCAGGGGCGATCGGTCTGCCAGGCGATGGTGAGGCACATGCCGGGATCGAGATTTTCCGGCCCGGCGAGGAGCCCCATCACCGAAGACCCGGTGCCATAGGTCGCCTTCACCTGGCCCGGGCTGCGCGCGCCATGCGCGTAAAGCGCGGCGTGGGAATCGCCCAGCACCGGCAGCACCGGCACGCCATCCGGGAGCGGCGCCAGCCCGCGCGCCGCCGGAAACGGGCCGGTCGAGGCATGGATGCGCGGCAACGCCGCTCGCGGCACGGCAAACAGCGCCAAAAGATCATCATCCCAGTCGATCGTCGCGACATTGAGCAGTTGGGTGCGGGCGGCGTTGCCGGCTTCGATCAGATGATCGCCGCCGAAGCGGCTGAGCAGCCAGGAATCGACGGTGCCGAGGCAGAGCGCGCCGGCGCGGGCGCGGCGGCGATCGGGGTCGTAGGTATCGAGCAGCCAGCGCGCCTTGGCCGCAGAAAACATCGGATCGAGCGGCAGGCCACTGCGCGCACGCACGAGGGCTTCGCTCGCCGCCGTCCGCAACGCCTCGCATTGGGCAGCGGTGCGCTGATCCTGCCAGCTCAGCAGCTTGCTCACTGGCGCACCGCCGTCGCGCTCCCAAAGCAGGAGAGATTCGCGCTGGCTGGCGATGCCGATGGCGGCGACGCGGGCGGGATCGATATTTTCCAGGCAACGCGCCGTCGCGCTCTGCACGCTGGCCCAGATTTCCGCGGCGTCCTGCTCCACCCAGCCCGGCTCGGGATGCGCCTCGCCGAGCGGCGCCGCGCCGCGCGCAACGATGGCGCCATCGGCCCCGACCAGCACGCATTTCGTCGCGCTGGTGCCCTGGTCGATGGCCAGGATCAGCGGCGCGCGCATGGCTGAGAAAATGAAGAAAATCGGTCTTTTTTAAAAGAAAGAACCAAAAAATTTTTACCCAAAAGGCACTGCCGCTCCGCGAGAACGGGAAGAAAGGATTTTTGCTTCTTTTCCCCCGTTTCTATACTTATTGGCATAACACCCCCTAGCCGAGCAGCTCGCGGACGGCGCGAACGATTCCGGCGGCGTTCAGCCCGAAATGATCGAGGAGAAAGCCGGCGCTGCCGGTCGGGGCGAAGCCGGTGACGCCGAGCAGACGCATCGGCACCGGCCGATGCTGCACGATGAGTTCGGCGACGGCGCCGCCGAGACCGCCGCGAACCACGGCCTCCTCGGCGGTAACGATGCGCCCGGTGTCGGCGGCGGCGCGGAGCACAGCGGCGTCGTCGAGCGGCGCGATCGTCGCCATGTTGAGGACACGGGTTTCGATTCCGTCGCGGGCGAGCCTCTCCGCCGCTTCGAGCGCGCGCGAGACCAGCGTGCCATAGGCGATGATGGTCGCGTCATGGCCATCGCGCAGCATCGCCGCCTGGCCGGGGGTGAAATCACTCCCTGCGGGCGTGACGGCGGGAACCTTGAAGCGGCCGATGCGAAGGAAAACCGCCCGCCCGCAACCTGCCGCCCAGCGAAGGGCGGAGCGCGTCTGCTGCGGATCGGCTGGCACCACGACGGTCATCTCGGGAAGCGCACGCATCCAGGCGATGTCCTCGATCGAATGATGCGTCGGGCCCAGTTCGCCGTAGGAGAGCCCCGGGCTTTGGCCGCAGAGCACGACATGATGATGGCTATAGGCGATGTCGGCCTTGATCTGTTCCAGCGCCCGGGCGGTGAGGAATGGCGAGGCGGCCGAGACGAAGGGGATCATGCCGCCATTGGCGAGGCCTGCGGCGACGCCGACCATGTTCTGCTCGGCGATGCCGACATTGATCAGGCGCTCGGGAAACCGCTTCTGGAATTCGGCGAGGCCGCTCGATCCGATCGAATCATTGCAGACGACGACGATACGCGGCTCGGCATCGGCGAGCGTGATCAGCTCCTCGGCAAAGGCCTGCCGGCAATCGAAGTGCGCGGCGGCGCCAGAGGGTGGAAGGGGCGCGTCGCTCACTGGTGCACCTTCGGGTTGGCGGATGCGAAGCTGCGGAGCGGCGGAGCATCCGCCAACCCGAGCCCCTGCCGTGACGGCCAGCGTCGC
>JAKAQU010000227.1 GCA_021819535.1 Pseudomonadota bacterium
TCCGGAGCCGGCTGCCGGGCGCATTGGCGGTGATTTTGGGCCGGACCCATGTCGTCGGTTCGTTGCTGACGACTGATGCGCGGGTGGCGAAACTGCGCGCCGCCAGATTCTACTTTATCCTTGCCAGGCATCTCCACATCCTTGATCTCAGGATGAGAGACGATTTGCGCGCCGCTGGACTGTTGGCCGCGAGGGATGCCACCCTCGCGCAGGCGGCGTTCGCGCTCGGCCGGCGTTATGAGGCCGACCAGGCCCGGCTGCGCCAGCATTATGAGGCGGAACTGCGCGATCTCATCGCCGCATTGCAGAGCCAATGGCGGCATGAGGAGGCGTCACCGGCAGGCGGTGAGGCAGAAATCCTGGCCATCCTCCGCCCGTCCGCGCCCGTGGATCTGCCGGCCATCACCCTGCCACGCTCACCGGCGGATGGGGGTGGACCAGCCCTGGAGCCCGCGCCCGCGCCTTCTCCGGCATGGCATAGCTTGTGCGAAGCCTTCTTCGCCGACCGGCCGGGCCTGACCCAGAAAACGATCTGGAGCTACAACCAGGCCTTCTCGATCTGGAAGGGGGTCATCGGCGCCAAACCGATCGCCGACATCCGGCGGGGTGATGTGAAGCTGTTTGCCGATCATCTCCGCGACAAGCCCAACGCGCGTGGTGGCACGCTGCACCACAAGAGTATTTTGCGCAGTCTCGGGCACATCAAGAGCTTCCTTGCCTGGGCGGTCGCTTCCGGCCACGCGGCCGACGACCGGTTCGGCGAGGTGAAGGGGCGAGAGAAGACCCGGGAAGAACTGATGGCCGGGGACGCGAGGCGGGCCTTCACCGCCGCCGAGCAGGAGCTTCTGTTCCGCAGCCCGCTTTTCCGCGCCCGGCCCGGCGATGAGGACAGCGAAGCCACGGCGTGGTTCCTCCTGATCGCGGCGCTGACCGGGGCGCGGACGGAGGAAATCACCGAGGCCCCGGCGGCGCTGGTTCCGGTCGGCGGCATTCTCTGCCTCGATTTGCGCGAGGCCGGCACCAAGACCCGCGCCGCCCCGCGGCTGGTGCCGTTGCTGCCCGATCTTATTCGCCTTGGCCTGCCCGCCTGGGCGAGGCGGCAAGCAGAGCGCGGAAGGCGCCTGGTGCAACCGGGTGCTGAGCCGCGCACGGCGGCGGCGTGGTCGAAATATCTCAACCGCTATATCCGCAAGCACGTCGCCGACGCGCCCGACCTCGTTCTCTATTCTCTCCGGCACAGCTTCCGGCAGATGCTGCGCGCCGCCAATATCGGCGACGAACTGGCCAACAAGGTATTCGGCCATGAAAGCGGCACCGTCGGCGCCGGCTACGGCCGGGCATTGTCGCCGCAAGAGGCGGAGCTTGTCGTCGCCCGCGTCCGGCCGCTGGTCGATTTGGGGCATCTCGTGCCCTGGCATCGGGATGCCGGTAGAGATCATGGTGCTCTCCGATCGGCTTCCGCGGCTGCTTGATAGCCTTGCCGACCGCTTCAGCCATCGTCTGCCGCGGCCTCGGCGCCTTGGGCGCCGAGGCCGCGGTCGTGCCTTGCTTTCCGTCTCGGTTTTTGGGCCGCCGTTGATCGCTTGCTTTGGGCGCGCCCTCCCTGGAGTGCGATCGGTCGGGTTGCATCGCGTTCTTCCTACCGTAAGCATTATGCCTGTATTGGCATGAGTTGGAGAATTGCATCATCCATCAGATCGTAGTTTTTGATGATAAAAATATGGGTTAGAAAAAGCAGATAAAAGCGGAATGGCGCGCTTATACGTCGCTTCGCGACGTGCTGGAATGAGTTGTTCCTTGCCAGGACCGGTTTTACCCTATCGGCATGGCGATTTATCACCTGTCCGTCAAACTGCATTCGCGTTCGAAAGGCGCCGGCGTCGTCGCCGCGGCAGCCTATCGCGCCGGCGAAAAGCTCCGCGAGGCGCGTGCCGGGCGCGTGCATGATTATCGGCGCAAGGGCGGCGTCATTCATCGCGAAATCTTTCTCCCCGAGGGCGCGCCCGCGGCATGGCTTGATCGCGAGGTGTTATGGAATGCCGTGGACGCGGGCGAGCGTCGGCGCGATGCGCAGTTGGCGCGCGAAATCGAAATCGCCCTGCCGAGGGAGCTCTCGCGCGAGGCAAACCTCCGGCTGGCGCGGGATTTTGTGCAGACCGAATGCGTTCGTTTCGGGATGGTCGCTGATCTGGCCGTGCATCTCGGGCGCGGCAGCGATGGAGAGCCGCAGCCCCACGCCCATATTCTGCTGACGCTCCGCCATCTCGGCCCCGAGGGCGGGTTTGGGCCAAAAGCAAGGGAATGGAACGATCCCGCGCTGCTCGCCCGCTGGCGGGAGCGCTGGGCGTCTCTGGCCAATGCCCGGCTTGCCGCATGCGACCGTGATATCCGCATCGATCATCGCAGCCTCGCCGCGCAGGGCCTGGCGCTGATCCCGCAAAGGAAGATCGGCCCGGTCGCGGGCGGAAGGCGGCTCGCCGAAATCCGGGCGAATTCCGGCCCAGCCCTGATGCACCGTGAGATCGCCCGGGAAAATGGCGCGCGGATCATCGCCCGCCCGGCGCTGCTGCTGGAGGCCATCACCGCCCAGCAGGCCATCTTCACGCGCCATGACCTCGCGCGGCTGCTCCACCGCTACACTGATGACGCGGCGCAATTCGCCCGGGCACTCGCCTTGGTCGAGGCCTCGCCGGAACTGGTTCGGCTTGGGCGGGATGGCCGGGGGGAGCCGCGTTTTACCACGCGCGGGATGCTGGCGTGCGAGCGGGATCTCGCGGCCGACGGCGCTTCGCTCGCGGCGAGGCGCGGGCATCCGACATTTTCAGAAGCAAGGATTCGAAGCACGGCGGAAGCGGCGGGGCTCGGGGAAGAGCAGGCGGAGGCGCTTCGGCATGTCACCACGCCCGCCGGCCTTGCCGCGATCGTCGGCTTTGCCGGCACCGGCAAGAGCGCGCTTCTCGGGATCGCGGCTGATATCTGGCGGGAGGCGGGATATCGCGTGCGCGGGGTTGCGCTCTCCGGCATCGCCGCCGACGGGCTGCAAGAGGGGGCGGGGATCACGAGCCGCACGATCGCCTCGCAAATGCTGAGATGGCAACGGGGCCGCGAGCGCCTGCGGGCCGGCGACATTCTGGTGGTCGACGAGGCGGGGATGATCGGCTCGCGCGATATGCGGGCGCTGCTCGCCGCGGCCAAGGCGGCGGGCGCCAAGGTGGTCCTCGTCGGCGATGCCGAGCAATTGCAGCCGATCGCGGCCGGGGCGCCGTTCCGTCTTCTGGTCGAGCGCCTCGGGGCGGCGGTGATCAAGACGGTGCGCCGCCAGCGCGCGCCCTGGCAGCAGCAGGCGACCGAGGAACTCGCAACCGCCCGCACCGCCGCCGCTCTGGCTCGCTATAGGGCGGCGGGGATGGTGCGGGCGCATGGCGCGCTTGAAGCCGCGAAATCGGCGCTGATTGCGGAATGGGCGGAGGGGCGGCGCTCGGCGCCGGGGGCCACCCGCATCATCCTCGCCCATCGCCGCGCCGATGTCCGCGATCTCAATGCGCAGGCGCGGGCGATCCGCAGGCAGGAGGGCGAACTCGGCGCCGATGTCGAACTCCCGACCAGCGCCGGGGCGGGCAATTTTGCCGCGGGGGATCGGCTATATTTCCTGCGCAACGAGACCGGCCTCGGGGTGAAAAATGGCTCGCTCGGCACGATTACCGCGATCGTCGGGCAAGGCGCCTCGGCGCGACTGGCGGTGCGGCTCGATAACGGGCGCAAGATCACCTTCGTGCTCCGCGATTATAACGATATCGCCCATGGCTATGCCGCGACCGTGCACAAAAACCAGGGTGTCACGGTCGATTACGCGCATGTTCTGGCCAGCCGCGGGATGGATCGCCACCTCGCCTATGTGGCGCTGAGCCGCCATCGCGAGGCGGTCAGCCTCCACTGGAGCGCTGATGAAATGGGGGATGCCGAGCGGCTGGTCGCGACTCTCTCGCGCGAGCGGCGCAGCAGCAATGCCCTCGATTACGCCGATGACGATGTGGCGCGGCATACGGCATCCTTTGCCGCCCGCCGCGGCATCGTCCCGGAAAGCGAGATCGTGCTGAAGCACCGGCACGGAACACCGAACGCCGTTGCCAGCACCAGGCCAGGCCCGGTCGTGGCGCCGGCGGCAAAGCCTGCCCCGACCCAAAGCCCGCGACCGGTGAAGGCAAAGGGCGGGCCGATGATGACCACCATCGGCGGGGTCCGGCGCCGCCAGCCGAGCCGCTACGAGGCAGCGTCCGGCGCGGTGGAACGCGCCCTTGCTTCGGTCTGGGAGGGGGGGCGAGCCCAGGCAGCCGCCGTCACCGGGCATGTCAGATCGGGTGCCGCGGCGGTTGGCGGCGGCGCCGCTCATCTCATCGCCGCGGCCGGCCGCCGCATCGCGCAGGCTTTTGCCGCCAGGACGCCGCCGGCGCCACGCCCCGACGTTACCCCTGTGGTCAAGGCCATTCCTGTCCGCACGCCTGACGCAATCCAGGGCCGGGCCAAACCCGCCGCCAGCACCATCGCGCGGCCGGAGGAAAGCCGCCGCGACATGCCATCGGCGCCCGCGCCTGCTGCCGATGTCCGCGTTGAATTGGCCCGCAACGTCGCCGCTGATACCGGCACGATGGCCATGCCGGCCGCCGAGGATCCAAGGGAAGCACGCCTGGTCAAAACGATCGCCGATACCGATGCCAAGGAGCGGCTCACCCGGGCGCGGCGCGAAGTTGCCAAACGTCATCCGGCCCAGGCCACACCGGCCCCGGCACCGAAGCCGGCGCTGACGCTCAGGAAGAAGGCCGCATCGGAACAGGAAAGCAAGGCTGAGGAGGCGCGGGAAAAACCAGCTTGGCGCGGGTTGAGGTGAGCGCACTCGGATTACGTGGCCTCGCCCGACAGAGGGCAATCGCGGAAAATTTACCACAAATTAACGATTTCGCTGGCACGGCTCTGCCATGCGATATATTTTCCAACCAAAATGATGCCCAACGCTCATTGGTGGGGTATTCCCAATGAAGCACGTGAGAGGCTTTTGGTCGGGAAGAAGGAAAAACACCCCGCATATCGGGTGGGCCGACCTTATCGTGCCTCTCTTCGTGCTCACCGGCTGCAGCGCCAGCGGCGGGCAAAATGCGCCGGGCGCCGAGCCCGCGTCTCCGGTAACGGCGTTTCTTGGCCAGATCGAGCAGGATCTCGCCGGCCTGACCGGAACAAAGCCAGATCGGAA
>JAKAQU010000228.1 GCA_021819535.1 Pseudomonadota bacterium
TTCCGATCTCGCAGAGCTGCGCGGTGAAGGCCTTGGTGCTGGCAACGCCGATTTCCGGCCCGGCGACGGTCTCGAACACCGCATCGGCGTCGCGCGCCATGCTGCTTTCCGGCACGTTCACCACCGCCGCGATGTGCTGCTGCGCCGCTTTCATGTAGCGGAGGGCGGCCAGCGTGTCGGCGGTCTCGCCCGACTGGCTGACCAGGATCCCGAGCCCGCCGGGCGTGAGCGGCGGCGTGCGGTAGCGGAATTCGGAGGCGACATCGGCTTCGGTCGGAAGACGCGCGAGGTTTTCCAGCCAGTAGCGGCCGACGAGGCCGGCATAGAAGGCCGAGCCGCAGGCGCTGATCGAAGCGCGCGGGATGGCGGCGAGGTCGAAGGGAAGGGCCGGCAAGACCGCCTGGCGGGTGCCGGGGTCGATCATCTGGTGCAGCGTATCGCCGATCACCGCCGGGTGTTCGTGCAGCTCCTTTTCCATGAAATGGCGGAATTCGCCCTTGCCGATCGCCGCCCCCGAGAGCGCGGTGAGCTTGATCTCGCGCATCACCTCCGTCCCGCTGGCATCGAAAAACCGCGCCCCTTCGCGCGTCACCGCCGTCCAGTCGCCATCGCGCAGATAGGCGATGCGGCGGGTGAAAGGGGCGAGCGCCAGGGCATCGGAGCCGACATACATCTCCGCCACGCCGAAGCCGACCGCGAGCGGCGCGCCATGCTGGGCGGCGATGATGAGATCGGGGTGGCCGGCGAAGATCATCGCCAGCGCATAGGCGCCCTGGAGGCGGCGGAGACTGGCGCTCGCGGCCTCGATCGGCGTCATGCCCTGGCGGAGATGGAGATCGATGAGCTGGGCGACGGTCTCGGTATCGGTCTCGGTCTCGAACACCTGGCCCTCGGCCTCCAATTCGGCGCGCAGCTCGGCGTGGTTTTCGATGATGCCGTTATGGACCAGGACCACACGCTCGGTGCCGTGGGGATGGGCATTGGCTTCGGTCGGCGCGCCGTGGGTTGCCCAGCGGGTATGGCCGATGCCGATGGTACCGGGAAGCGGGGTGGCGGCCAGCGCGGAGGCGAGATTGGCGAGCTTGCCCTCGGCGCGGCGGCGCTGGATCACGCCCTCGACCAAGGTTGCGATGCCGGCGCTGTCATAGCCGCGATAGGCGAGACGTTGCAGCGCTTCGAGGAGCAGAGGCGCGGCCGGGCCGCTTCCGATCACGCCGACGATGCCGCACATCAGCCTTGCTCCTTGTGTTTTCGGGCCCGGCTCTGGTCGCGCAATTCCCGCGCCCGGCCGGGTTTTTGCACCTGTCTCCCGCGCGCGATCGCGAGCGCGTCGGCGGCGACATCCTCGGTAATCACGCTGCCGGCGGCGGTGATGGCGCCGGCACCGACCGAGACCGGTGCGACGAGGGCCGTATCCGAGCCGATGAAGGCGCCCTCGCCGATGATCGTGCGGTATTTGTTGCTGCCGTCGTAATTGCAGGTGATGGTGCCGGCGCCGATATTGGCCCCGGCGCCGATCTCGGCGTCACCGAGATAGGTGAGATGATTGGCCTTGGCGCCGGGCCCGAGATGGGCGGCTTTGAGTTCGACGAAATTGCCGACATGGGCGCCTGCCGCGATCACCGTTCCCGGGCGGAGGCGCGCGAACGGGCCGATGATCGCATCCTCGCCCACCGTGCAGCCCTCGAGATGGGAGAAGGCGCGAATTTCCGCCCCGCGCGCGATCCGCACCCCGGGGCCGAAGACGACATTCGGGCCGAGTGTCACATCGGCGGCGAGTTCGGTGTCGGCGGCGAGAAAGACGGTCTCGGGCGCGATCATCGTCACCCCCGCCGCCATCGCCGCGGCACGGAGGCGGGCCTGCAGCGTCGCCTCGGCGCTTGCGAGTTCGGCGCGGGAATTGATGCCGCGACATTCCGCCTCTGGCGCCTCGATGGCGGCGACGCGCCTGCCCTCGGCGACCGCCCGGGCGACGATATCGGTGAGGTAGAATTCCCCCTTGGCGTTGTCGGGAGAGAGGGCTTCGAGCCAGCGCCGGAGATCATCGGCGGCGGCGGCGAAGACCCCGGCATTGCAGAGCGGCTCCGCCTGCTCCGCCTCGGTCGCATCCGCCCATTCGACGATCCGCCGCACATAGCCGGCATCCTCGATCACCCGCCCGTATTGGCCGGGATCGGCGGGACGCATGGCGAGGAGGGCGAGCGCCGCATCGCCCTCGCCCCGGCGGGCGAGAAGACGGGCGAGGGTTGCCGCCTCGATCAGCGGGTTGTCGGCGTAGAGCACCGCGACCTCGCCCGCGCCGAAGGCGGGTGCCGCCATCAGCGCGGCATGGCCGGTGCCGCGGCGCTCGTGCTGGATCACCACCTGATGCGGCGCGGCGAGGCGGGCAAGAGCCTCCATCTCCGGGCCGATGACGATGACGAGGCGCGAAAACACCGTCTCGCAAGTGGCGATGAGATGGGCGAGCAGCGGCCGCCCGGCGAGCGGATGCAACGCCTTCGGCCGCGTCGATTTCATGCGGGTGCCGAGGCCGGCGGCGAGAATGACGGCGGTTGCGCTCATCACGATCAGCTAGCCTTTTCGCCGATGTCGTGTCAAAGCCCAAACCATCAATCAATTTTACGGAGTTTTACCGATCATGCCGATGCCGACCCTGCTGATCGATCTCGATGGCACGCTGGTCGATTCGCTGCCGGCGATCGCGCGCGCGCTCAACGAGGTGTTGGTCGCGCGCGGCCTCGCCCCGCTGGCGCCGCGCGAAGTCGCCCGGCTGGTCGGCGATGGGGTCGCGGTCCTCGTGCGCCGTGCTTTTGCGCATTACCAGGCGGAGGCGGATGAGCCGGCGCTTGCCGCCTTCCGTGCCGCCTACGACGCCGACCCGATCACCGGCTGCGCACTTTACCCCGGCGCCGCCGAGACCCTGGCCGCGCTCGCCGCGGCCGGCTGGCGGCTCGCGCTCTGCACCAATAAGCCCGGGCAGCCGGCGCGGCGGATGATCGAGGCGTTTGGCTTGGGCGAGCGTTTCGCCGCGATCGGCGCCGGCGACAGCTTTCCCTACCGCAAGCCCGATCCCCGCCATCTCCTCGCGACCCTGGCGGCGGCCGGCGGTGAGCCCGGGCATGCGGTGATGCTCGGCGATCACGCCAACGACGTCGCCGCCGCGACCGGCGCCGGCGTCGCGGCGATTTTCGCCGCCTGGGGTTACGGTGCGCCGGAAATGGCCGCCGGCAGCGCCGCCATCGCCGCGGATTTCCTCGCCGTTCCTCAGTTGCTTGCTGGAATTATAAGATAAAATTTAGTCGTTACGGTGTTATGTTGCGCTGCACGCCTTCTGGTTGCAAAACCGTGAGGCAAAAGCGCATGATTGCGACACTGAGGGGGCGATCCGTCGGCCTGGGGCCGGCGCGGCGCCCCGTGTTGAGGGAGACAATCCAATGACACTCGCAGCAATTCTCAAAACCAAAGGCCACGACGTCGCCACGACGCGGCCAACCCACACGATCGCCGAGGCTCTCGCCCGCCTCGCCGAACGCGGCATCGGCGCCGTCCTGGTCGAGGACGCGCTCGGCCAGGTGCTCGGCATCCTCAGCGAGCGCGACATCGCCCGGGCGCTTGCTACCCACGGTGCCGCGACCCTCGGGATGACGGCCGGGCAGTTGATGACCACCCGGCTGGTCTCCGCCAAACCCGGCACCTCGGTCGAGGAAGCGATGCGCATCATGACCGAAGGGCGCTTCCGCCACCTCCCGGTGATGGAAGGGGGGCTTCTCGTCGGCATCGTCAGCATCGGCGACGTCGTCAAGTCACTCCTCGCCCAGAAGGCACAGGAAGTGGACAGCCTGAAAGCCTATGTCGTCGGCGCGATATGAGAAAGGGGCGGCCGGTTGGGCGCAAGGTGTTTCTGGCGAGATTTGGCGTCGGTTTGAAAACGGACCTGGGGAAGCAGGTTCGGCTTGCGGAGGGGGCGGATTTGTGTTAGTAAACGCGACATTTCCGGTGACAAATCCCCCGCTCCTCGCGGCAATGATCTGGCCGTCCCGTTCCTCTTCGTGCCGAAGGGCAAAACCCCGCCCGAGGACTGGCTCTGGGCACACCCGGGCGCGATCCGGATTCCCGCGACGGTGACCCTGCGGCGTGACGGGACACTCGCCGGCATCGAAATCGCCCAGAACGAGGGGGACACTATCGCCGCACCCTCGACCGCCCGCGGCTTCGCCCCCGTTCCTGGCCAGACCGAGCCTGAAACCCCCGCCTCGCCATTCCTGTCCGATGTGGTACGCCAATTTTTGATCGCGTCTGGCCTGGAAAATTTCCCCCGTGCCGAGCCGCCGGCGGAGGGTCCGCTCTCCGCGGTGCCGCTCATGGACGATCAGGGAAATCCCGTAATGGCACCAAGCCATCGTGTAACGAAAAGTCAGAAGGAAAATTTAGAAAAAAAAGGCGAGGAGCCCGAGGAAATTGCGGTCATGCGTCCCCAATTCATGGATCCGCATTTCTTTGTGAGGAAGGGGATCGAGGACAGGAAAGAGGATGAAGAAAAAATTGAACAAGTAATAAAAAATTTACAGATGGGAATGGAGCCAGCAGAAACAGCGCCTGCGTACTTTGATTTGTTCAACTTCGACCATGGCGGCCCTTGGGACGCTCAACGCATCGCCGGTCGTTTTTATGATGAATATGTCGAATACGCAACGATAGCTATCGGCCTTTACGCGGCTGCATATGGTATTCCTGAGGAGGAGGTTCTTGAAATGGAAAATTTTGTGGCTGGAAAATTCAACAAAGATAGAGAATTTAGTAAAATATATACAAACCTCCCAGAAGATAATGTAAAATGGACAGATATAGGGTATGAATTATATAAATATGGGAAGATATCTTCCAATAATAAGCCATAATATGACATGCTAAGATGGTTTATTCGTGCTGGTTGCCTTATTTTATTATTATTACCAATGTTATTTATGGTAATTTTTGGTTTTTTTATTTGGTCGTTATCTCATAGGCATCCTGAATGCTACGTGATCTCTCGCCAAATATTTCCTTCCCAGGATAGTTCTTGGGTGGCAGTGGTCGAATTCCATGAATGCGTGAGCTGGATAGTGGTCACCGATTTGTGGCGGGAAGTCTATCTGGTGACGGAAAGGCCGGTGCCATTGCAGGTTATTCCGATTCTTACCACGGAGGATCCGCCCAAAATCGTCTGGTCAGCGCCGAATGTGCTGCAAGTCGGCGTCTACTGG
>JAKAQU010000229.1 GCA_021819535.1 Pseudomonadota bacterium
CCGCAGATTGACCTTGGTGCCGGCGAAGGCCTCGGCGAGGTCGATCTCCACCGCCTGGCGCAAATCGTTGCCGGCGCGCGGCCCGCGCCCGGCGCGGCGGCCACCGGCGAATTCGCCGAACATCTGGTCGAAAATATCGCCCAAACCGCCGCTCGCCGAAAAATCGAAGCCGCCGGCGCCGGCCCCGGGGCTGCCGCCATTCTCGAACGCGGCGTGGCCGAAGCGGTCGTAGGCCGCGCGTTTCTGGTCGTCTTTCAGAACCTCATAGGCCTCGTTGATCTCCTTGAAGCGCGCCTCGGCCTTTTTGTCGCCCGGATTGCGGTCCGGGTGGAATTGCATGGCGAGTTTGCGATAGGCTTTTTTCAGCTCATCGGCCGAGGCCTCGCGCGCGACCCCGAGGGTGGCGTAGTAATCCTGTTTCGCCATTTTCAGTCTATGCTCCCCAGAACGACACCCACCCGAACGACGCCCACCAGAGCGGCGCCGCGGCGACGAAAGACCGCACCCGGCCCGATGCCGGACCAGGCGCGCTCCCTGCCGCCGTATCGCTCAAGCATCACCGCAAGGATCAGGAGGGTTTTTTCTTCTCGTCGACTTCCTCGAACTCGGCGTCGACCACGCGCTCACCCTTGGCACCCGGAGCATTGGCCTGAGCGGCATCGGCAGCGTGGCCACTCCCTTCCGGTCCTTGTGGCCCACCCGCCGCGGCTTCGGCCTTGTACATAGTCTCGCCGATCTTCATCGCCGCCTGCGCAAGACGGTCGGTGGCACTCTTGAGCGCTTGCGCGTCATCGCCTTCGAGCGCGCTCCGCACCGCGGCCAGCGCCGATTCCGCCTCCGTCCGATCGGCGCCGGCGAGCTTGTCGCCGTGCTCCTTCAGGTTTTTTTCGACCTGATGGACGAGACCGTCGGCGTGGTTGCGCGCCTCGACGAATTCGCGGCGCTTGTGATCGGCCTCGGCATTGGCCTCGGCCTCCTTGACCATGCGCTCGATATCGCCTTCCGAGAGCCCGCCGGACGCCTGGATGCGGATCTGCTGTTCCTTCCCGGTCGCCTTGTCCTTGGCCGAGACCGAGACGATGCCGTTGGCGTCGATATCGAAGGTGACCTCGACCTGGGGCACGCCGCGTGGCGCCGGCGGGATGCCCATGAGGTCGAACTGGCCGAGCAGCTTGTTATCCGCCGCCATCTCGCGCTCGCCCTGGAAGACCTTGATGGTGACCGCGGTCTGGTTGTCGTCGGCGGTGGAGAAGACCTGGGATTTCTTGGTCGGGATGGTGGTGTTGCGGTCGATGAGGCGGGTGAACACGCCGCCGAGCGTCTCGATGCCGAGCGAAAGCGGGGTGACGTCGAGGAGGAGCACGTCCTTGACATCGCCCTTCAAGACCGCACCTTGCACCGCAGCACCGATCGCCACCACCTCGTCGGGGTTGACGTTGCGCGCCGGCTCGCGGCCGAAGAACTGCTTCACGGTCTCGATCACCTTGGGCATGCGGGTCATGCCGCCGACCAGGATCACTTCCGAGATCTCGCCCGCCGAAACGCCGGCATCGCGGAGGGCGGCGCGGCAGGGCTCGAGCGTGCGCTGGATCAGGTCATCGACCAGGCTTTCGAGCTTGGCCCGCGTCAGCTTCATCACCAGATGCTTCGGCCCGCTGGCGTCGGCGGTGATGAAGGGGAGGTTGATCTCGGTCTCCTTCGCGGACGAAAGCTCGATCTTGGCCTTCTCCGCCGCTTCCTTGAGCCGCTGGAGCGCAAGCTTGTCGCGGCGGAGATCGATCCCCTGCTCGCGCTGGAATTCGGCGGCGAGATAGTCGATCACGCGGGCGTCGAAATCCTCGCCGCCGAGGAACGTGTCGCCGTTGGTGCTTTTGACCTCGAACACGCCATCGCCGATCTCGAGGACGGAGATGTCGAACGTGCCGCCGCCGAGGTCATAGACCGCGACCGTGCCGCTCTTCTTCTTGTCGAGGCCATAGGCGAGGGCCGCCGCCGTCGGCTCGTTGATGATGCGCAAAACGTCGAGCCCGGCGATGCGCCCGGCATCCTTGGTCGCCTGGCGCTGGGAATCGTTGAAATAGGCGGGGACGGTGATCACCGCCTCGGTGACTTTCTCGCCGAGATAGGCCTCGGCGGTTTCCTTCATCTTGGTGAGCACGAAGGCGCTGATCTGGCTCGGCGCATAGCGCTCGCCGCGCGCTTCGACCCAGGCATCGCCATTATCGCCGCGGACGATGGCATAGGGCACGAGCCCCTTGTCCTTGGCCACCATCGGATCCTCGAAACGCCGCCCGATCAGGCGCTTGATGGCATAGAGCGTGTTGGACGGATTGGTGACCGCCTGGCGCTTGGCGGACTGGCCGACCAGGCGCTCGCCGCTCTCGGTGAAGGCAACCATGCTGGGCGTGGTGCGCGCCCCCTCGGCGTTCTCGATCACCCGCACATCCTTGCCTTCCATGATGGCAACGCAGGAATTGGTGGTGCCGAGGTCGATACCGATGACCTTGCTCATACTATTCGTTCTCCTTCGCAGCGGTGGCGGGCGGCCCAAGCAACGGCTCTGAGGCACCGCCTGCGACCCCGCTATTCGGTTGATGTCCGGAGAGGATGTATTGAGGCGCCCCCTTCCCGGCAAGGCCCGGGGGCGAATTTCTCGGCCCTCACCCCGGGTTTTTGGACGCGATGGCGGGGTGTTTTCAGGCGGTGGTGTCGAGCGGCGGCGGCAGCGCCCCTTCCGCGGCCTTGGCGATCACCACCATCGCCGGGCGCAGAAGCCGACCGTTCAGCGTCCAGGCCGCGGTCCATGCCTGGAGGATGGTGCCCGGCGGATGCGTCTCGCTCGGCTGTTCCGCCATCGCCTGGTGCAGATTGGGGTCGAACATCGCCCCGGTCGGATCCTCGGCGCGGATGCCGTGGCGCTCCAGGATGGCGACGAAGCTGCGCTCGATACCGGAAAGCCCCTCCCGGAGCCGGGTGATGATCTCCGGCTCATCCTCACGCGGCGCGGGCAGGCTCGCGAGGCCGCGGCGCAGATTTTCGGCTGCCTCGACGACGTCGGTCGCGAATTTCTGCACCGCGTATTGCCGCGTCTCGTCGACCTCGCGCTTGGTGCGGGCGCGGAGATTGGCGTTCTCGGCCTCGGCCCGGACCCAGCGATCGTTCATCGCCGCGAGTTCGGCCTCTAGCTCCTCGATGCGCGCCGAAGCCGCCTGCATCAGCGCCTCGGGGCTGGCGGCGGCGCCGGTTTCGGCGTCCGACCGCATTGGGTCTTTCTCCTGGGTCATGGCCGCTCAGTTAGGATGCTCCGCGCAGCGAGGCAATAGCCCAGCGTGCTTTAAGAAACTGGTGATCTTCGGCGCGTATGATCGGCGCCGCCTGCGCTTGCGTGATCATTTTTCCGGAGACGTGCCGCCATGCGCCTGATTGCCTCGCTCTCGATCGGCCAGAAGCTTGCCGCCGGTTTCGCCCTCATCCTCCTCCCCCTCGCACTCGGCAGCGGGTTCGATTTCTGGGAACTCGGCGTGCTGCGCGCGGATAACAACCTCACCGGCCATTCCTTTGCCATTCTCAATGCCGCGCACGAGGTCGAACTCGCGATGGTCAACCAGGAGACTGGGTTTCGCGGCTTTCTGATCAGCGGCGATACGAAATTTCTCGAACCTTACCACGCGAGCGAGGCCATGTTCGGCCGGGCGATCGCCGATCTCCGCCGCGAAGTCGTCAACTCGGATCAGCAAATCCGGGTCGAAGGGATCGCCAAGGCCGGGCAAGCCTGGCAGCATTACGCCGCCACCGCCATCGCCGCCGTCAATGGCGGCACGATGGACGATGCCCGCGATCACGAGGCCGCCGGCGCCGGCAAGGCGCAGATGGACGCGGTGCGCACCGCGCTCGACCAGTTCAAGGAGACGGCACGGGCGCGCTTCGATGATCGCCAGGCCGAGCAGAACCGCACGCTCGCCGTGATCAAATATGTCTCGCTTATCGGCGGCGTCGGGTTGATCGCGCTCGCCATCGCCGCCGTCGCTTTCCTGATGCGCAGCATCGTCCTGCCGCTCCGCCGGCTCACCGAGACCACGACGCGGCTCGCCAAGGGTGATCTTGCGGCCGAACTCACCGAGACCGAGCGCGGCGACGAGACCGGGGCGCTCGCGCGCGCCATCGGTGTCTTCAAACAGGCGGTCGCCGATGCCCGCCGGCTCGAGGCCGAGCAGCAGGCGGCGAGCGAGGCGCGGCTCAAGCGGGCGCAAGGCGTCGATCGCCTGGTCGGCGAGTTCGATGCCGCGCTGCGCGGCGAACTCGATGGCCTCGCGCAAGCGGCGACGACGCTGAACACCGTCGCCAACGCCATGCGCGCGACCGCGAGCCGCACCAGCGAGCAGGCCCTCGCGGTCGCGAGCGGCGCCAACCAATCCTCCGCCAATGTCCAGACCGTCGCCGCCGCGGCCGAGGAACTCGCCGCCTCGATCCATGAGGTCTCACGCAATATCAGCACTTCCGCAACCGTCGCGATGCGCGCGCGGAGCGAGGCCGAGCGCACCGACGAGGCCGTGCGCGGGCTTTCGGAAGCGGTGCAGAAAATCGGCAGCGTCGTCGCTCTGATTTCCGACATCGCTGGCCAGACCAATCTCCTCGCGCTGAACGCGACGATCGAGGCGGCGCGCGCCGGCGATGCCGGCAAGGGTTTTGCCGTGGTGGCGAGCGAGGTGAAATCGCTCGCGACCCAAACCGCCCGTGCGACCGAGGATATCGCGAACCAGATCACCGCCGTGCGCGATGTCACCGCCGGGGTCGTCAGCGCCATCGCGACCATCAGCGAAACCATTGCCGAGATGAGCGGCATTGCGAGCAACGTCGCCAGCGCCGCCGAGGAGCAGACTGCGGCAACCCAGGAAATCACCCGCAACATCGCGGAAGCGGCGCGCAGCACGGCGGAAGTGTCGCAGACCATCAACGGCGTGAGCGAGGGCGCCTCCGAGACCGGCGCCGCCGCGAACCAGGTTTTGTCGGCGTCAGGAACGCTCGGCGAGCAGTCGGAGACGCTGCAGCGCAATATCGCGCGCTTCCTCGAACAGATGCGCGCCGCTTAGGGTCTGTTGGGAGACTAACGCATTCAAGTTAAGGCCAGGGCGCTGCCCTGGACCCGCTGGGGGCAGCGCCCCCAGACCCGCATTCCGAAGGAAAGGTTTCCAAAGGCATTGCCTTTGGTGGGGTAGAGGGGCAAAGCCCCTGCTCTCG
>JAKAQU010000230.1:0-2967 GCA_021819535.1 Pseudomonadota bacterium
TTTCTTATGCCGCGGGCAAGACCGAGCCGCCCTGAACTTGCCTCACCGGTCCCGCGCCGCCATCCTGGTTCCGCGCAACATTCCCGCCCAGCCAGTGCGCTTCGGCGCCCATGATGTGGAGAGACTGCACGATGAATGCTCCTTTCGATGCGCCCGACATGGTGTCTGGAAAATTCGCGATCGGCCAGCCGGTGCCGCGTCTTGAAGACCCGCGTCTGCTGCGCGGCGAGGGTCGCTATAGCGATGATCTCACGCGTCCCGGCCAACTCCACGCGGTGATGCTGCGGAGCCGCCATGCCCATGGCCGCATCGCCGCGATCGATCTCGAGGCGGCGCGCGGCATGCCCGGCGTGCATCTGATCCTGACCGGGGAGATGATGCGAGAGGCCGGCATTGCACGTCTTCCGCACGGGTTTCAGCAGCCGGGGAATGACGCGGCGCCGCTGGTCATCCCTCCCTATCCGCCGCTCGCGATCGACCGCGTGCGCTATGTCGGGGAGCCGATCGCCTGCGTCATCGCCGAGACCCGAGAGGCGGCGCGGGACGCGTTGGAAGCGATCATCGTCGAAATCGACCCGCTTCCCGCCGTCACCACCGCGAGCGCCGCGGCGGCCGAGGGCGCGCCGCAGCTTCATGCGAGCGCGCCGGGCAATATCGCGCTCCGCTTCCATTATGGCGACCGCGCCAAAGTGGCGGCAGCCTTCGCCGAGGCCGCGCATGTGAGCCGGCTCGCGCTTCGCAACAACCGCCTCGTCGTCTGCCCGATGGAGCCGCGGAGCGCGATCGGCGAATACGACCCATCGACTGGCCGCTTCACGCTCCATGTCGGCTGCCAAGGCGTTTTTGGCCTCCGCGCCGCGCTGGCCGAGGCGATGGCGGTGGGCGGCGAGAAAATCCACGTGCTGACCGGCAATGTCGGCGGCTCGTTCGGGATGAAGGCGGGCTGCTATCCGGAATATCCGGCGCTGCTGCACGCAGCACGGCTGCTCGGCCGGCCCGTCAAATGGACCGATGAGCGGAGCGAGAGCTTTCTCTCCGACAGCCATGGCCGCGACCACGAGATGCATGGCGAGATGGCCCTCGACCGCGAGGGCAACATCCTCGCCGTGCGGCTTTCCGGCTTCGGCAATGTCGGCGCCTGGCTCACCAACGCCGCGAGCGTGCCGCCGACCGGCAATGCGGCGAAAAACATCGTCGGCGTCTATCGGACGCCGCTGATCGAGATCGACACCGCCTGCGTTTTCACCAACACGACGCCGGTCGGCCCCTATCGCGGCGCCGGGCGGCCGGAAGGGAATTACTATATCGAGCGCCTGATCGAGACGGCGGCGGCGGAAATGGGCCTCGATGCGCTGGCACTCCGCCGGCGCAACCTGATCCGCCCCGATGCCATGCCGTATGCCGCGCCGAGCGGGATGAGCTATGACAGTGGTGAATTTCCGGCGATCCTCGATCAGGCGCTCCGCCTCGCCGATTGGGACGGGTTCGCCGCGCGCAAGGAGGAGAGTGCCGCGCGCGGGCTTTTGCGCGGGCGCGGCATCGGCCATTATCTCGAAGTCACCGCGCCCCCCTCGCGCGAAATGGGTGGAATCCGCTTCGATGCCGATGGCGGTGTCACCATCATCACGGGGACACTCGATTACGGGCAGGGCCATGCCACGCCCTTCGCCCAGGTTCTCGCCGCCAAACTCGGCATTCCGATCGACCGCGTCCGGCTCTTGCAGGGCGATAGCGACGAATTGATCGCCGGCGGCGGCACGGGCGGCTCGAAATCGCTGATGGCGAGCGGGGCCGCGATTCTGGAAGCGAGCGAGCAGGTGATCGCGCTCGGCAGGAAAGCGGCGGCGCATGTTCTCGAAGCGGCCGAGGCGGATATCGAGTTCACGCTGGCGCCCGAGGGTGGCCGCTTCGTCATCGCCGGAACCGATCGCGCGATTTCGCTCCTCGATCTCGCGGCGACACTTCGCCAAGCCCCTCCGGCCGGCGATGTGCCGGCGAGCCTCGATGTCCGCCATATCCATCAGGGCGCGCCGTCCGCCTTCCCCAATGGCTGTCATGTCGCCGAGGTCGAGATCGACCCCGAGACCGGCATCGTGCGGGTGGCGCGCTATGCCGCGGTCAATGATTTCGGCACCGTCGTCAACCCGCTCCTGGTCGCAGGACAGGTGCAGGGGGGCATCGCCCAGGGCATCGGCCAGGCGCTGATGGAGACGACCCATTACGACGCCGAGGGCCAGCCGCTCACCGGCAGCTACATGGATTACGCCCTGCCGCGCGCCGGCGATCTGGTTGCCATCATCAATGATTTCCATCCCGTGCCGGCGCGCACCAATCTCCTCGGCGCCAAGGGCTGCGGGGAAGCGGGTTGCGCCGGCGCACTGCCGGCGGTGATGAACGCCGTGATCGATGCGCTCCGCGCGCGCGGCGTCCATCACCTCGACATGCCGGCAACGCCAGAGCGCGTCTGGGCCGCGCTGCACCAAAGGTAGCGCCTATTGTCTCCCCGCGCCTGCCGCGGGGATAGGGAGAGAACATGCGGAACCGTCTCATGGTTTTCCTTCTCGCCGCCCTCAGCGCAGAGGCGGCTTTTGCGATCTCACCCGCCGGCGCGCGCGCTCAGGGGATGCTGCGTGCGCCCATGGTGTCGGCGCCGAAGGGAGAGGGGGACGTGGTCGGCCTGATCATCGAAAACCTCGCCTCCCAAGCCCTCCCGGCAAGCCCGATCACCTTCGGCCAGGCTTTCCTGCCCAAAACCGTGCCGGCGGGAAGCGGGCTCGTCGCCCGCATCGGCGGCAAGGATGTGCCGGTGCAGGTGGACGCCAAGACCACCTATCCCGACGGCTCGCTGCGCATGGCGGTATTGAGCCTCATCGCCCCGCCGCTCCCCGCCCATGGCGAGACGCCGGTGATGCTGGCGCGTGCCGCCGCCGCCGCCGGGCCCGCGGTCGATCTCGCGCGGCTCGCCTC
>JAKAQU010000230.1:2977-5181 GCA_021819535.1 Pseudomonadota bacterium
CTCGCCAAAGCCATGGAGGAGAAAGCCCCGGATTACTGGCTCAAGGGGCCGATCGCGAGCGAAATCCGCGTCGATGCCCCGGTCACGGGATCGTTCCACGTCATTTTCGACATCCGCGCCTACGCCAATGGCGTAACGCACACCGATCTCCAATTCGCCAATGATTATGCCATGCAAAAGAACGGGGGCGCCGTGAAATACGATGTCCTCGTCAAAGAGGGCGGCAAGATCGCGGCGCAATATCGCAATCTCGAACAATTCCAGTACGAAAACTGGCACCGCTCGCTGTGGAGCGGCCCGGTGCCGCCGATCAATCTCGTGCGCGATGTCGATGAGTTCGAACGCATCGGCGTGATCGCCAACTATGACCTCGCCGCCGGCGCACCCGCGGCGATCGTTGCCGGAGAGGCCAAGCAGATGGCGCAGCCCGGCTTCGGCGCCCCGCTCGCCACCAACGGCGTCAGCCAATACATGCCGATGACCGGCGATCGTCCCGATATCGGGCCGACGACCGAAGCCAATGCCGTCTGGCTGATGACGCAGAACCCGACCGCGAGCGCCTACGCCCTCTGGCAGGGGGAGGCGGCTTCCGGCATTCCCTGGCATTTCTGGAACCCGGAAGCGAAAACCTGGCTCAATACCGACCAGAACCCGCAGATCTGGACCGATCCGCGCGGCGGCGCCAACTCTCTGACGCAGCCGGTCGATGGCAAGAACAATGGCTGGGCGCCCGATACCGCGCACCAGCCCGATCTCGCCTTCGTCCCCTATCTCTTGACCGGGAGCCGCTTTTATCTCGATGAATTGAACGCCCAGGCGGCATTTTCGATCATCTCGACTTGGCCGGCCATGCGTGACGGCGCGCCGGACGGCACTGGCCCCGATAATGTCATTTTTGGCAATCAGATGCGCGGCGGCGCCTGGAGCTTGCGCGAAATCGACGAGGCCGCCTGGTCCAATCCCGACGGCTCGGTTGAGAAAAAATATTTCTCCAAGGTGACGGATGACAATTGGCACTGGCTCGCCGGCCAAATCCCAACCCTGACCGAGCTTGAGGGCGAGGCGCATGGCTATGTGATCACGACTTTCCAATACGGCTATGCCATTGCTCCGTGGCAGCAGGATTATTTTTCGGCAATCGCCGCGCAGGCAGCCAAGCTCGGCAATGCCGACGCGCGCGCATTCCTTGCGTGGTCGACGAATTTCCTCGCCGGTAGCGTGCTGAAGCTCGGCCATGACAGCGTCAATTACGTCATCGCCGCCTTACCGCGCAGCGTCGGCGACAATGGCCAGATCACCTGGGATCGGGCGAAGAATGGCTGGTCCTATATGCAACCCCTGAAAACCTGGGCGGAAATCGCCGAAAATACCCGGAAATACGGCCCCTCGAATGGCAATGGCTGGGCGCGGAGCGACGGCGATTACGGCCAACTCGCGATGATGGCGCTGGCCGGCATTCTCAGCATCGCTCCCTCCGCCGAGGCGCAAGAGGCGTATGCGTCGCTTAAAAAAAGCGGTGCCCCTCATACTGACCCGGCATCACTCCGGCAGGCACCGAAATTCGATATTATTCCCTGACGTCGATGCCAGACAGCCGTTTTTGTGCGTTGCGTAACTTTACCAAGAAAACCTGTGAATTTCCGCTATTTTTGTGATTTTACGCCATTCCATTGCCCATCGATGCGGTATGCGGCAGTTTTGTTTGGGGGAATGGCGGCGGTTGTTGGTGGTGAACACCTGGGGCGTCGCCTGATCGGGAAATGACGGATCAGCGTTCAGCGCGCGGCACGGGTTGCGCAAAGCTCGGTGATTGCCGCCGCCTCGGCGTGCAGGGCGGCGATTTTCTCCGCCCGGGCGAGGGAGTGACCGAGCGAGGCGGCGACGTTGACGTCTTTTCGTGCCGCCCGCAGCCGCGCTTCGGCGGCGGCGAGAGCGATATTGGTTTCGTGGACGAGTTGATCGAGGCGTGCGAAGGCGCCGCGGAGCATGGAACGCCAGCCCGTGCTCTCCTCGGCATGCGGCGCGCCATGCGGGTGTTTCAGATCATGCGGGTGTTTCAGATACTGGCCGAGTTCGATTATGCGCGTGCGGCGATGGCGGATCCATTCCACCTCCTGCGCTGCCGTCTGCCAGGCCATTTCCCGCGCCAGCGTCAGGGTTTCGAGCATGCCCCGCGCCAGAAATCCCCGCTTCATCGAGATCGG
>JAKAQU010000231.1 GCA_021819535.1 Pseudomonadota bacterium
ATTCTTGTGGAAGATAATTTGGGTAGCGTGAAGAAGAAAGAAAAAAATCACAATATTCAATTATTGCCTCGGCGTTTTGTGATTCGTAAGCGGCTCGCTTTGCATCTTGGTTGGCGATATATTCATCCCTGCGCGCTGACCATTCCGCAACTTGTCTTTCATGGTTCTGCTTGATAGCGTTCACCTGCTCCTGCCACGCTCGGTGGTCTGATTCGAATAGCACTTTTTTTTCAGAAATTAATCGCTTTTTCCTGGACGAAATCAACTTGTCGAGGATGCTCAACGACGGGACGTACTTTGAGTCAAGGCTAATCGGCTCCAGAGGTAGCGGCGGCGGCACGGGCTCTTTCTCTGGGAACGGCGTCTTGTCTTTTAAGTTCTTCCAATTAATGGCACCCTCTCGCAGCACCAGCACGTCGCCCACCAGATCAACGCTCAAAGATGCTTTCAGGAGCGAGGACAGTTCGTCAAGTTCTCGTTGCGCCTCGGCAGTCTGTTCCGCCGCAAGAGCCTTTTTTTCCTCCTGTTGCCGCCTTCCGGCTGTTTTCTGTGACCGCTCCTGCTCACGAGCAGCAACGACAGCCCAGCGATCATCCCACGCTTCGATCTGAAGCGATGCCTTTAATTTAACGAGAGATTCCGATTCACCACGAATAAGGCGATGCTTCTTCAATCCATCGTGCCAGAGTTCGAGGCTATACATGGGTACACCCCTCGCACTGCACTTCACAGACAGTTGGCCACGACGTGTTTTCATGTCGAAACCTCGAACGACACGAAGTTTTTCGTTGTTTGAGGGTGGCATGGAAGCGATTGCGGCGCTGCATCTGCTGATGGCGCTGACGTCGGCGGTATCCGGAGATGATTTCTGGTCTGGCGGAGCGGATGCCCGCTCCGCGGTGGCGGCGCATCCCGCAGTTCTGCGCGCTGTTTGCGATCCCGGCAGGCGGCGTGCTGGTGGCGCGCAAGGCCGAAAAGCGGCTCGCGGTCGCTGATCGGCTTGCGGCGTATTTTATCAATCAGCACAATAATGCTCCGCCCATACCGATATCGTCCGGTTTGGTTCAAAATTTACTACAGTCATAATATCATTTGTAGGCCGGTCAAGCGTCGTAAGGCAAAATGATCGGCTGTCTATGAAATAAGAAATTCAACCTGAGACGCCGCCAAATTTCCTGAAATTCGCATCCATGCCCTTGGTTTTTGTCCCGCTCAACCGTCGGCCGCCGCCACCGCCACGCCCCCCCACGGGCGAAAAATTCACCGCAGAACCACCCCCTCGATATGCATCCCGGCATCGACATGGACCACCTCGCCGGTGATCGCATCCCCGACATCGCTGATCAGGGCGAGCGCGGTGCGGCCGACATCGTCGGGCTCGATCAGGCGGTGGAGCGGGGCCGCCTTCGCGCTCGCATCGAGCAATTCGTCGAAATGGGCGAGCCCGGAGGCAGCGCGGGTTTTCACCGCCCCGGCGGAAATCGCGTTCACCCGGATGCGCTTGCCCCCCAGTTCATGCGCGAGATAGCGCACCGAGGCTTCCAGCGCCGCCTTCACCGGCCCCATGACGTTGTAGTGATCGACCACTTTTTCGGCGCCGTAATAGCTGAGCGTGATCACGCTGCCGCCCCGGTCGAGCAGCGGCTCGGCGAGATGGCACATGCGGATCAGGGAGTGGCACGAGATCAGCATCGCCTGCGCGAAACCCTCGGCCGAGCAATCGGTGAGCCGTCCCTGGAGATCGGCTTTCGGCGCGAAAGCGATGGCGTGGAACAGGAAATCGAGCCGCCCCCATTGCGCGCGAATGGCCTCGAACACGGCTTCGAGCTGACCCGCAACGGCGACATCGCAGGGGAGAAAGATCGGCGCCCCGAGATCGCGCGCCAGCGGCTCGACGAAGGGCCTGGCCTTGTCGTTGAGATAGGTGATGGCGAGATCGCAGCCGGCGCCGCGCAGCCGGCGTGCCGCGGCATAAGCCAGGCTGTGCTCGTTGGCGATGCCGACGATCAGGCCCTTGCGGCCGTTGAGATCAAGAGCTTCCATCCACTCTCTCCGTGTTCGGTGAGCCGCAATCGCAGCACGATCCGCGGCACCCCGCCTTGATCTGGCTCAGGGGGTCGCGAGATCGAGCCGCTGCTGCACCGCGCCCCGCCAGGGAGCATCGGCGGGGGCGGCGGCGAGCGCCTGGCGGAACAGGGCGGCGGCCTCGGGTGTCACGCGCCCTGCCGCCTCGCTCATCGCTTCCGCCGTCTCGGCGGCCAGCCCCGGGTCGAAGCCGGCGGCGAGCGCCCGCTGCCAGGCCTCGGCGGCGGCGGCCGGGTTGCCGCGCGCGTTTTCGGCCTCGCCGAGCAGAATGAAGCCCTGGCGCGCGCGCGGCGAGGCCGGATCCATGGTGGCGAGCCGAGCGCGGAGCGCCGTGATCAGCGTCTCCTCCTGGCTCGCCGCGGCGAGCCGCGGCGCGAGCGGTGCGGCCGGCATGAATGGCATCCCGCCCGGCAGATAAAGCGCGAATGCGGCGAGCGGGATCAACACCAGCGTGATCAGAAGCGGGCGGCGGATGGCGCGCTCGGCGATCTTGTCGGTCTCGGCGGCGGCGGCCAGAAGACGGCGCTGCAACTCAAGCTCGGCGGCCGCGTATTCGCCGGCATCGATCCGCCCTTCCTCGCGCTCACGCGCGAGTTCGGCGAGCTGGGCCCGATGAAAGGCGAGCGCCGCCTCGCGCCGCCCGCGCGCATGATGGCGCCGGCGGCGCAGGAGAACGGCGAACGGCGCAAGACAGAGCCCTGTTGCGAGCACGAAGAGAAGCCAGATCACGATTTCAGCACATCCTTGAGCGCGCGCTGTTCGGCCGCCGAGAGGGGCAGCGGCGGTGGACGCTTCTGGCGCATGGCGAAAGCGATGATGAGGACGCCAGCGGCGAGCGCGAGCGCGGGCGATGCCCACAGGAACCAGGTGAGCGGCTCGAAAGGCGGGCGGAGGCGCACGAAATTGCCATAGCGCGCCACCATCCAGGCGATGATCGCCTGATCCTTCTCGCCGGCGGCGACATGCTGGCGGACGACGCGGCGGAGATCGCGGGCGAGATCGGCGCCACTATCCTCGATGCTTTCGTTCTGGCAGACGAGACAGCGCAATTGCCGCCCGATCGCCTCCGCCCGCGCCTCCGCCTTGGGATCGGGGAGCATTTCGGCCGGGTCACTGATCGCGAACGCCGAGGCGAGCGGCAGCAGGAGACCGAACAGAAGCGCCAGCACCCGGATCATGGGCACCCGGATCATGCGTATTTCCGCAGCAAGGGTGAAACCTCGTCGCGTACGATCTCGGCGCTCAACGGGCCAGCCCAATGGCCGCGCGCGATCCCGGCGCGGTCGATCAGAAACGTCTCGGGCACGCCATAGAGCCCCCAATCGATCGCGACCCGGCCGCTCTCGTCACGCGCGAGGCGGAGATAAGGATTGCCATCCTCGTCCAACAGCTTGGCCGCGTCCGCCGCCTGGTCCTTGTAAGCGATGCCCCAGACGGGAACGCCGGTTTTCGCAAGGCCCATGAGTTCCGGATGCTCGATCCGGCAGGGAACACACCAGGAGGCGAAGAAATTGACCAGAACCGGCCGCCCCCCGGCACTGAGCGCGGCGCGGAGATCAGCACTGCCGAAGCCGGTGCTCGCCGGAGCCTGCGCGGGAAGGGGGGCGAAATCAGGGATCGCGTGGCCGATGAGCGGGTTGTCGACGGCGTGCGGGTCATAACGCCCGGCCTCCATGCGCCGCAACAGGGCATAGAACCCGCCCCCCGCAGCGGCGGCGGCGAGCAGCGGCAGGCCGAGCAGCAAGCGCCGCGAGACCCCGCGCGCCGGCCCCGCGCCGCTCATGCGGAGGCCGCTCGCGCGGCGGCGGCGCGGTGGCGCGGCGCCCCGATCCGCAAGCGGCGATCGGCGAGCGATAACCCGCCGCCCGCCGCCATCACCAGCGCCCCGAGCCAGATCCAGGGCGCAAGGTAATTGACATGGAGCCGCAACACCGCCTTCCCGTCCCGCTCCTCGCCGAGCACGGCATAGAGATCACGCGCGAGATTGGTGCTGATCGCGGTTTCGGTGGTGGTGGTGCGCTGCAAGGGATAGCTCCGCCGGGAGGGGCTGAGCATGGCGATGGTCCGGCCATCGCGCGCGACCCGGATATCGGCGAGGCGGGCGGAATAGTTCGGCCCCGGCGCGTCACGCAGATCCATGAGCGTCCAGTGATAGCCGCTGAGTTCGAACGTCTCGCCGGGGGACGCGGCGACGATGCGGTGGCCGGCAACCGCCATGCCGGCGATGCCGATCACGGTGATACCCATGCCGGCATGGGCGAGGGCGGCGCCGAAGGCGGCACGCGGAATGCCCGCGAGCCGTGCGAGACTGGCCGCCAAGGGCAGGCGGAAGAGCCGCACCCGCTCGACGATGTCGGCAAACGCGCCGAGGATCAGCCAGACGCCGCCTCCGAAGCCGAGGGCGGGCAGAACCGCCATGTGGAAGACGGCGAACCCCCCGGCCGCCAACGCCGCCAACGCCGCCCACCAGAGGCGGATCAGCGCCGGGGCCAGCGCCGCCCGCTTCCATGACAGCATCGGCCCGACCACCATCGCCGCGAATAACGGGATCGCGAGCGGAAGGACAGTAGCATTGAAAAACGGCGCGCCGACACTGAGCTGCGCGCCGGCGAGCAACTGCGCGAACAAAGGATAGGTGGTACCGGTGAACACCACGGCGGCGATCGCGCATAAAAGCACGTTGTTGAGCACCATGGCCCCTTCGCGCGAAAGGGGCGCGAAGATCCCGGTCGGCATCAGGCTCGGCGCCCGCCACGCGAACAGGGCCAGGGCGGTGCCGATCACGAGCGCGAGCAGGACGAGAATGAACACGCCGCGGGCCGGATCATTGGCGAAGGCGTGGACCGAATTGAGAATGCCGGAACGGACCAGGAAGGTTCCGGAGAGGCTGAGTGAAAACGTGCCGATCGCGAGCAAGACGGTCCAGATTTTCAAGGCGTCGCGCTTTTCGACGACGATCGCCGAATGCACGAGAGCGGTGCCGGCGAGCCAGGGCAGCAGCGAGGCATTCTCCACCGGATCCCAGAACCAGTAACCGCCCCAGCCGAGCACGTAATAGGAACACAACGAGCCCAACGCGATGCCCCTGATCAGAA
>JAKAQU010000232.1 GCA_021819535.1 Pseudomonadota bacterium
CCATGGCAGCATCGTGTTCGAGGGAACGGCGGCGGAATTTTCGGCGAATGCGAAAATTCGCCATGAGTGGCTCGAAGTGTGACAAACTGGATCTGGCGGAGGAAATGAACATGGGCAATATCAACGCGGTGGTGAATTTTGAGACCGCCGATGACGGGCGGATCGCGGTCATTTCGCTCGACAATCCGCCGGTGAATGCGCTCGGCCATGCGCTCCGCAGCGGGCTCGTCGCCGCGATCGAGCGGGCGCGCGACGATCATGCGGTCGCCGCGGTGATGCTGATCGGAACCGCGCGCGCCTTTTCCGCCGGCGCCGATATCAGCGAATTCGGCAAGCCGCGAAAGCCGCCGAGCCTGATCGACATCGTCGCCCTCCTCGACACGCTGGCAAAACCGGTGGTCGCGGCGATCAGCGGCCTTGCCCTCGGCGGCGGCTTCGAGCTTGCGCTCGGCTGTCATTATCGCGTCGCGACCCAATCCGCCCGTGTCGGCCTGCCCGAGGTGAAGCTCGGCCTCCTGCCCGGCGCCGGCGGCACGCAGCGCCTGCCGCGCCTGATCGGCGCCGAGGCGGCAGCCGAGATCATCATCGGCGGCGATCCGGTGCCGGCGGCAAAAGCGCTCGCACTCGGGGCCATCGATGCCGTGCTGGAAGGCGATTTCCGCGCCAAGGCCCTCGATTTCACCCGCGCCAAGGCCGCTGCCGGCGGCAAGCCACCGCGGGCGCGCGATCGCGAGGACAAGCTCGCCCCGGCCAAGGCCGACCCGGCGCTGCTCGACCGCGTCGGCGAGAAACTGCTCCGCCGCGTCAAGGGCCTGCCGGCGCCGAAGGCGTGTCTCGATGCGGTGCGCGCGGCGGTGAACCTTGCGTTCGACGAGGGGCAGAAGAAAGAGTTGGCGCTGTTCATGGAATTGCTCACGAGCCCCGAATCGAAGGCGCAGCGCCATGTTTTCTTCGCCGAGCGCGAGGCGGCGAAGCTTCCCGACATGCCGGCCAGCGTCAAGGAAAAGCCGATCCATCGCGCCGTCGTCATCGGCGCCGGCACGATGGGCGGCGGCATCGCCATGTGTTTCGCCAATGCCGGCATTCCGGTCCGGGTCATCGAGACCGAACAGGCGGCGCTCACGCGCGGGCTCGATCGGGTCGCCGAGAATTACCGCATTGCCATTTCGCGCGGCAGCCTGACCGAGGCGGAAATGGACAAGCGCATGGCGCAGATTTCCGGCACGATCGATTTCGGCGCGGTCGCCGAGGGCGATGTGGTGATCGAGGCGGTATTCGAGGAGATGGACCTCAAACGCCGGATTTTCGCCGATATCGACCGCCTCGCCAAACCCGGCGCCCTGCTCGCGAGCAATACCTCGACGCTCGATATCAACGAAATCGCCCGCGCGACCAAGCGGCCCGAAGACGTGCTCGGGATGCATTTCTTCAGCCCCGCCAATGTCATGCGTCTTCTGGAAATCGTCCGCGCGAGCAAGACCTCGTTCGAGGCGCTGGCAACCGCCCTCAGCATTGGCCGGCGCATCGGCAAGGTGACGTCGGTGGTCGGCGTCTGCGATGGCTTCGTCGGCAATCGCATGCTGGCGCGGCGCACGACGCAGGCGGAGATGCTGCTGCTCGAAGGGGCGCTGCCGTGGGATGTCGATGCCGCGGTGCTCGCCTTCGGCTTTCCGATGGGCCCGTTCGCCATGGGCGATCTCGCCGGGCTCGATGTCGGCTGGCGGATCAGAAAGGCGCGCGGCGTCAAGGCGGCGATTTCGGACACGCTCTGCGAGGCCGGGCGCTTTGGCCAGAAAACCGGCGCCGGCTATTACCGCTATGAGCCGGGCTCGCGCACGCCGAACCCCGATCCCGAGGTCGAGAAAATCATCCTCGCGACCTCCGAGCGCCTCGGCATCAAACGCCGCCGGATCGGCGCCGAGGAAATCACCGAGCGCATGATGTATCCGATGATCAATGAAGGGGCGCGGATTCTCGAAGAACGCATGGCGATGCGCGCGAGCGACATCGATATCATCTGGATCTATGGCTATGGCTGGCCGGTCTGGCGCGGCGGGCCGATGTTTTATGCCGATCAGGTGGGCCTCTCGCATATTCGCGATCGCCTCGCCCATTACGCGGCGAACAGCACCGACAAAATGCTCACGCCGGCGCCGTGGCTCGAAAAACTCGCAGCCGAAGGCAAGGGATTCGCGAGCCTTCCCGTGCAAACGATCGCGGTGTGAGGGAGGCGCCGAGATGAGCGGCGCGCGTCCGCATCCTTGGGAAGCGATCTATCCCCCCGGTCTCGACTGGGGGGCCGAAATCAAAACCGGCACGCTCACCGATATGCTCGATGCCGCGATCGCCGCTTACGGCGATCGCCCGGCCTTCGAGTTCAACGACCAGCGCATGAGTTTTGCCGAATTTGGCGCGTCCGTCGCGCGTTGCGCGGCCGGGCTTGCCCGTCTCGGCGCGGGGCCCGGGCGCTCGGTCGCACTCTATCTCCCCAATCTTCCCTACCATCCGATCGCCTTTTTCGCGGCCCTGCGCACGGGCGCGCGCGTCGTGCATCTGAGCCCGCTCGATCCGGTGCGCGCGCTCCGGCGCAAGATGGAGGATAGTGAAGCCCGCATCCTGATCACCACCAATCTCGCCCTTCTCATGCCGAACGCCGCGCAGTTGTTCAGCGACAAAATCGCCGAGCATCTCGTCGTCGGCGCCGCCGATGCCTGGGGAACGCCCGCCCACATCCCGCTCGCGCCGATGCCGGAAGGTGCGATCGCTTTCGCCGATCTCGACGGCCCGGCGCCGCCCGCCTGGCCGCACATCACGGCGGACGATATCGCCGTGCTGCAATATACCGGCGGCACCACCGGGCTTCCGCGCGCGGCGATGCTGACGCATGGCAATCTCACCGCCGCGGTCTCGATCTATAACGCCTGGCTCGCCGGCACCGGGCGCGCGGCGCAAAGGGGCGACAAAATCATCGGCGTGCTGCCCTATTTCCACATCTACGCCCTCACCAACGTGCTTCTGCTCGGCATCGATAATGGCGTCGAGCAGCTCCTGCGGCTCCGCTTCGATGTCGAGACCACGCTCCGCGACATCAGCGAAAAGCGCGCAACGAACTTCCCCGGCGTGCCGACGATGTGGATCGCCCTCGCCAATCACCCCGATATCGAAAAATACGATCTCTCCTCGCTGCGCTCGATCGGCTCCGGCGGCGCGCCGCTGCCGCAAGACATCGCCGAGCGGCTGGAGCAGCTCACCGGCCATCGTCTCGGCGGCGGCTGGGGGATGACCGAAACCTCGCCCGCCGGAACCTCGCTCTTGCCCGGGCAGCGCTATACCGCAAGCCTCATCGGCGTGCCGCTTCCCGGGATCGAGATGGATATCGTCGCCCTCGATGATCCGCGCCGCGTCCTTGCGCCCGGCGAGCGCGGCGAAATCCGCATCAAAGGCCCCAATGTCACCAAAGGCTACTGGAAGCGGCCGGAGGAAAACGAAAAAGCTTTCGTCGATGGCTGGTTTCTCACCGGCGATATCGGCACCATGGACGAGAGCGGCCAGTTTTTCCTCGTCGATCGCAAGAAAGACATGATCATCTCGGGCGGTTTCAACGTCTATCCGACGATGATCGAAAACGCGATCTATGAGCATCCCGCGGTCGCCGAGGTGATCGTGATCGGCGTCCCCGATGCCTATCGCGGCCAGGCGGCGAAGGCGTTCATCGTCCTCCGCGAGGGGGCGGCGCCGTTCACCATCGAGGCATTGCGCGACTTTCTCGCCGACAAGCTCGGGCGTCACGAATTGCCGACCGCGCTCGAATTCCGCCCGTCCCTTCCGCGCACGCCGGTCGGCAAGCTTTCCAAACGCGATCTGATCGAGCAAGAAAACAGCAAGACACCCGCTGGCGCCTCCGCGCCGGCCTGATGAGAGGAGCCCATCCCATGGTCGAGGCCGTCATCGTCGCCACCGCCCGCACCCCGATCGGCAAAGCCGGGCGTGGTGCCTTCAATCTCACCCATGGCGCCGATCTCGGCGGCCATGTCATCCGCCACGCCGTGAGCCGCGCCGGCATCGAGCCCGGCGAGGTCGAGGAGGTGGTGCTCGGCTGCGCGATGCCGGAAGGGGCGACGGGCGGCAATATCGCCCGCCAGGCGGCACTCCGCGCCGGGCTTCCGGTCAGCGCCGCGGCGATGACGGTCAACCGTTTCTGCTCCTCGGGCCTGCAGGCGATCGCGATCGCGGCGCAACGCGTCATCGTCGATGGCGTGCCGATCGCGGTGGCCGGCGGTCTCGAATCGATCAGCCTGGTACAAGAACATTCCAATCGCCATCACGCCCGCAGCGAGTGGCTGGAGACGCATAAGCCCGCGATCTACATGCCGATGATCGAAACCGCCGATATCGTCGCCGCGCGCTATAACGTCTCGCGCGAGGCGCAGGATGAATACGCGCTGCAAAGCCAGCAACGCATCGCGGCGGCGCAGAAGGAGGGAAGGCTCGCCGAGGAGATCGTCGCCATGAGCACGGTCAAGGCTGTCGTCGATAAGGAAACCGGCGCGGTCTCGCACCATCCGGTGACCCTCGCGCATGACGAGGGCAACCGCCCGGAGACCACGCTCGCCGGCCTTGCCGGATTGAAACCGGTGCGCGGCCCGGAGCATTTCATCACCGCCGGCAATGCGAGCCAGCTCTCGGACGGCGCCAGCGCCTGCGTCGTGATGTCGGACCGCGAAGCCGCGCGCCGCGGCCTGACCCCGCTCGGCGCCTTCCGTGGCCTCGCGGTTGCCGGCTGCGAGCCCGATGAGATGGGCATCGGCCCGGTTTTCGCCGTCCCCCGTCTTCTTCAGCGCCAAGGGCTGAAAATGGACGACATCGATCTCTGGGAACTGAACGAGGCGTTTGCGAGCCAGGTGCTCTATTGCCGCGACCGGCTCGGTATCCCCAATGACATCCTCAATGTCGATGGCGGCTCGATCGCGATCGGCCACCCTTACGGCATGAGCGGCGCCCGCATGACCGGCCACGCGCTGATCGAGGGCCGCCGGCGCGGCGCCAAGCGCGCCGTCATCACCATGTGCATCGGCGGCGGCATGGGGGCGGCGGGGTTGTTCGAGATTTTCTAGGATGAGTCCGTTCTTTTTTGAAAAAAAGAACCAAAAAACTTTTATTCCGGGGGCA
>JAKAQU010000233.1 GCA_021819535.1 Pseudomonadota bacterium
AGCGACGGGCTTTTGGGCGGCAAATATCTCGACCTCACCCCCGGCGGCGAGGACAAGGTCATCCCGCCCGGCGGTGTGATCAAAATCACCCAATCCTCGATCAATATCGAGGATCTGCTCGGCAAATTCGTCTTCTCCATGGCCAATATGAGCAATTCGGCCAAGCCCGGTGACAAGCCCGGTGACAGGGGCGGGGCGGGCGGTGAACTCGATGGCGGGGATAAAAAACCGTGACCGAGGCGCTGCCCACGATCTGGCCGCAAAGCGATGGCGAGCCGGTATCGTGCCGGGAGAAATTGCGCGTGCTCGAAGAGAATTACCGTGAACTCGCGCAAGAGATGCAGGACATGTTCGAGGATGCGGTGCTGATGGGGGTGGATGAGGCGGCAATGCGGCGGATTCTGGCCGATCTGGTCGTGGCATTGACATCACCCCATCGCCCATGACCGCATCTGCCATGCGCACCCTGCTGCGGGCGGGCGCCGTTACCCTCCTCGCCTGGCCGGGGGTGGCCTTGGCGCAGCCTTCGGATGGCACCTCCCCTGGTACCTCCCCGCGCTCGCTCCAGCCGGAGAAGGATCCGGGCGCGATCCAATCCGAGCCGCTGCCGCCGCCCGCCGAAGCGGCGCCGCCCGAAACCCCGCCGCTTGCCGCGCCCGGCGGCGTGACCGCGGCACCCGGGACATCCGCGCCCGAGGCCGCCGCCCCCGAGACGACAATGACCCCGCCCGCCGCCGATGCGGCGCATGCCGCCCCCGAGGCCGCCGCCAAGACGTTGCTGCTCTCGCCCGATTGGCAACCGCGCCAGAAAGCGACCCTGCAAGCGCTCGACAAACACGATCTCCGCGTTGGCCGGATCGAGGTTCCGGTCGGGCAAAATGGGCAATTCGGCACGCTCTCGATCACCGTTCGCGCCTGCCTCGCCCGCCCGCCCGATCAGGCCATGGATGCGGCGGCCCTTCTCCAGATCAGCGATTCCCGCGCAACGATGCCAGCGTTTTCCGGCTGGATGTTCGCCGCCGAGCCGGCGCTCGCCATTCTGGAGGATCCGATCTACGATATTCGGGTTCTCGCATGCCATTGAGCGCGCTGCCTCCGCCCAACCGCCTCGCCCTTCTGCTCGATTTCGACGGAACGCTGGTCGAACTCGCGCCGACCCCGGACAGCGTCGTCATCCCGCCCGGTCTCGGCGATCTCCTGGCCCGGCTTTCGCGCAGGCTTGATGGCGCGCTCGCTCTGGTGAGCGGCCGGCCGCTCGCCGATCTCGACCGGTTCCTGCCCGCGATCCCGGTCGCACTCGCCGGCGAGCATGGCGGGGTGTTCCGCCTCTCTCCCGAAAGCGAGGCGAGCCGCCCCGATCTCCCCTCGGTGCCGCCGGCCTGGCGGCGGGAGGCGGAGCGCTTGGTCGAAGCCCATCCCGGCGCGTTGTTCGAGCCGAAAGCGCGTGGCTTCGTCGTCCATTATCGGGCCATCCCCGAGGCGGGCGAGGCATTGCGCGCCCCGCTCGCGGCACTGGTCGCGAAAGACGCGGCGCGTTTCATGCTGCTCCCCTCGCATATGGCGTGGGAAATCCGCCCGCGCGGCGCCGATAAGGGCTCAGCGGTGCGGCATCTTCTGGCCCAGCCCCCATTTTTGCGGCGGATTCCGGTTTTCGTCGGCGATGACGTGACCGACGAGGACGGCATGCGCGCCGCGCGCGAGGCCGGTGGCGAGGGCCTGTTCGTCGCCGATCGTTTCGGCGACCCGGCGGGGGTGCGCGACTGGCTCGCAACACTTGCGGCGTGAGGGGGTCTTGCTCAGCAACAGGGGAATAGACGCGAAAATCGGGCTGGAGCGGGTGAAGGGAATCGAACCCTCGTATGCAGCTTGGGAAGCTGCCGTTCTACCATTGAACTACACCCGCATGGCCGCCCGATCGTTATAGGCAAGGCGGATTGACGGCGCAATGGACGGTCACTAGCATGCCGCCCCGGCGAAAGGTTTCGCCCCTCGTGATTTGTCCGGCCGGATTGCGGCGAGGTTAAAGAAGCGCGCTAAAGAGGCCAGTGCCCGCCCGATCGGCTGGCGCGGCATCCACGGTCGGCCCGGCATGACAGGGCTAGAATGATGACCGATCCGTCCCCCCTCCACCCCGGCCCCCTTCACCCCGCGACACGCCTCGTCCATGCCGGCCAGGCGCGGACGCCCTTTGGCGAAACCGCCGAAGCCCTCTTTCTCACCTCCGGTTTCGTCTATTCCAGCGCCGAAGACGCCGAGGCGACGTTTCAAGGCAGCCTCGATCATTACCAGTATTCGCGCTTCGGCAATCCGACGGTCGCGATGCTGGAGGAGCGACTGGCCGCGATCGAAGGGGCGGAAGCCTGCCGCGCCACGGCCTCGGGCATGGCGGCGGTGCATGCCGCGCTGCTCGCCGGTTTGCGCGCCGGGGATCGGGTGGTGGCCGCGCGTGCCTTGTTCGGCTCGTGCCACTGGATCGTCTCGACCTTGTTGCCGCGCTTCGGCATCGAGAGCGTGTTCGTCGATGGTGCCGATCTCGACCAGTGGCGCGCCGCGCTGGCCCGGCCGGCGAAACTGGTGCTGCTGGAAAGCCCGTCCAACCCGATGCTGGAAATCGCCGATCTTCGCGCCATCGCGACACTTGCCCACGGCGCCGGCGCCCTGGTCGTGGTCGATAACGTGTTCGCAACCCCCCTGCTCCAGCGTCCGCTCACCCTCGGCGCCGATATCGTGGTCTATTCCTGCACCAAGCATATCGACGGCCAGGGCCGCGCCCTCGGTGGCGCGGTACTCGGGCGCAAGGCCTGGATCGAGGAAGTTTTGCAGCCCTATCTCCGCAATACCGGCCCCGCGCTCTCGCCGTTCAATGCCTGGCTGCTGCTCAAGGGGATCGAGACGCTCTCGCTTCGCCTCGATGCGGCCGGCCGCAACGCGGAACGTCTCGCGGCCTTCCTCGCCGGCGAGCCTGCGGTCGCCCGCGTCTGGTACCCGACCCGCGACGACCACCCGCAGGCGGCGCTGGCGCGGGCGCAAATGGCGGGCGGCGGCACCCTCGTCACGTTCGACCTCCATGGCGGGAAGAAAGCCGCTTTCGCCTTTCTCAATGCGCTTCGCCTGATCCGCATTTCCAACAATCTCGGCGATACCAAATCCCTCGTAACCCATCCCGCGACCACCACCCATTACCGGATCGGCGCCGAGGAGCGGGCACGGCTCGGCATCGGCGACGGGGTGGTGCGGCTCTCGGTCGGCATAGAGGACGAGGCCGATCTCAGGCACGATCTCGCGGGAGGGCTCGCCGCCGCTGCCGCCGGGCGATGACGAGAGGATGTGGTCATGGACAGAATGGCGCCGCGCGGAGTATGCGCAAGATATGAGCCGAGGAGAGCAGGGCGAGTTCCGCGCCACCACGCGAGGTATCGAGGTGAGCGTGCGCGCTTATTTTCTTGAGGACCAGTCCCGCCCCGAGGAAGGGCATTTCGTCTGGGCCTATAAAGTGAGGATCGCCAATGGCAGCCGTGAGACGGTGCAACTCCTCCGCCGCACCTGGCGCATCACCGACGCGCTCGGCCGCACCCAGCACGTGCATGGCGCCGGCGTCGTCGGCGAGCAGCCGACCTTGGAGCCCGGCGAGGTGTTCGAATACACTTCAGGCACACCGCTCGAAACCCCATCCGGCTTCATGACCGGCACCTATCACATGATCCGCGTCGGCGCGGATGAGCGCTTCGATGTCGCCATCCCGAGCTTCAGCCTCGACAGCCCCTATCAGAGCGGCCAGGTGCATTAGGACGCCATGGCTAAGGGCAGGGGCTTTGCCCCAGCCCCCCACCAAAGGCAATGCCTTTGGAAACCGATCTGGAATAAGGGTTTGGGGGCGCCGGTACCCTCCGGTCGCAACGGGCTGCCTCAGCCTTCTTGCCCGGTTGCCGCGGCGAGGCTGGCCTCCAGCGAATCGACCGGCTGTTCCCCCGTGCCCGGAGGCGCTTCGGGCTCTTCGCTTTCGCTTCCGAACAGACGCCGCGGGGGCGGATTTTGCGGGTTGTTCTGCTGTGCCGCCTGGGTCATGGCATTGAGAATGCGGAAATAATGCTCGCCATACTGGAAATAGCTCTCGGCCATCACCCGGTCGCCGGCGCTGGTCGCATCGCGGCCGAGCTGGATGTATTTCTCGTAGAGCTGCTGCGCCGTGCCGCGCACACGGAGATCCGGCCCGTTACTGTCGAAGACGTGATTGCGGTTGAGCGGAATTCCGCCTTGGTGGTGGCGAACCGGGCCGCCGTTTCCATTGCTGCGGTGATTGCGCCCGCGCATCCGTTTAATATTCATACCGGCATCATGCTTTCCTGTTCATGCGCCAGGCACGCGAACCATCAAGCCGCACGCCGGCGCCGCACACGGCTTCCTCGCAAAGACCATCGTCATGGCTTCGACACCGTTCTATGCGCAAGGCCGGCTAGTATAACAACATCGGCCTGCTCACAGCGACGACGCAGCCAATAAGGCCGCTCGCCCACGGTGTAACGGGAAACTACCCGCCTCCCGGCGGGACGCCAATAGATTTTTTCGCCCGACACCATTTTTCTTGGTATCGCGGCTATTTCGCAACGCCCGGCCGCAACACCAGGGCACGCGGAATCCCGGCGAGATCAGGGATCTGCGCCTGAACGTGAAGCCCGTGCGCCGCGGCCAGCGCGGAGACCGCCGCTGCCTGTCCGGCGCCAAGCTCGATGACGGCGATGCCGTATGGCGCCAGCAGCGCCGGAAGCCCGGCCATCACCGCGCGATACGCGGCCAGCCCATCCGCCCCGCCATCGAGTGCGTCCCGTGGCTCGAAGCGCGCGACCTCTGGCGCGAGGCCGTCGATCGCAGCGGTTTCGATATAAGGCGGATTGCCGAGGACGATATCGAAGCCAGCGCGCAAAGCCTGCCCCCAATCGCCGCACAGAAACGCGGCCCGTCCGCCAAGACCGAGTGCCGCGGCATTGCCGGCGGCGATCGCGAGCGCGTGCGGCGAGCGGTCAACGCCGATGCCGAAAGCCTCGGGAAATTCCGTCAGTGCGGCCAGCAGAAGGCAGCCGCTCCCGGTGCCGAGATCGAGCACGCGCCGCACCGCGGCACGCGTCGGCCGCGCCGCGATCGCGGCTGCGACTAGGGTTTCGCTTTAGAT